>NZ_CP135139.1:0-70594 GCF_032248735.1 Moraxella sp. DOX410
CCGTTGACGGTTGTAAAAAATCTCAATATATCTTGTAACATCAGCGATGGCTTGCTGACGAGTTTCATAGACTTTGTGGTAAATCAGCTCATTTTTTCTTGCGGAGCAGTGCTCCTCACCCGAGAAACTCTCAATCGGTGCATTATCATAGTATGAACGAGGAATAGCAAAGCACTGCTTTGCCCGAGTGCAAGGCGAAAGCCATGCCTGAGTACCTTTTCGGCTCATAGAACCAGCAAAGCCATGCTTTTGAATGATTTGGCGGTATTGATAACTGCAATACTGGCTACCTCTATCAGAATGCACAATCAAGCCACGAGCAGGACGTTTGTATTTGATAGCGTTGCTTAGTGCTTGGCACACTAAATCCGCTGCCATTCGCTTGTTTAAAGCATAGCCTACAATCTCTTTGCTATACAGGTGTTTGACCGTTGCCAAGTACACCCAGCCTTCATTTGTCCAGATATAGGTAATATCGCTGACCTGAGGAGCACTGCTCCGCAAGAATCTTTTCGATGTTAGGAGCTACCACGTCAAACTGCTGTTCTAGCAAATTTGGATAAACAGGCTTATTATGATTTGAGTCAGTGGTGACTTTAAATCGTTTGTGGAGTTTGCAGTAAATCCCATGTTCTTGCTTGATTTGCCGTACCATGTATAGGCTGATGTTATGTCTTTGATTGGTTAAGTGCTGATGTAGCCGTTCATGCTCATAGCTTTCTTTGGTGTCAAGATGAGCGGATTTTACGAGCAGTTCACAGCGATTTTTATGTTGTTCCCTAGGGCTGATGTCTCGCTTTAGCCAGTCGTAGTAGCCTGATAGGCTGACTTCAAATAACTTTGCCATGCGTTGTATAGAGTAGCTTAAGCGATGTTCTTGCATAAAGGCGTACTTGGCTATTGGTACTCGAGCTTAGCTCTCGCCTTGCGTCGGGGCGAAGCAATGCTTCGCTTATCCCTCCTCATTAGCAAAGTACGCCGTTGCCTTTTTTAGAATTTCTCGTTCTTCTTGGGCGATTTTTAGTTGTTTTTTAAGGTCTTTGATTTCATCCAAGGTGGCTATGAGTTCAGGGTTATAATTTTGAGTGCCTGTAAGTACGCCAATATCCGCTTTTCTTTGCCAGTTCACTAGTGTGTTCATGGGTATGCCTAGCTCCTTAGCCGTTTGACTGATGTTGCTGTTATTTTCTTTGATTTTGGCGATGGCTTCAGCTTTGAAACTTTCGCTGTATTCTACTCTTTTCTTACTCATGGTAAACTCCTGTTTAGGATTCTAATTTACCAAATATTTTTGTCCGTTTTTTTCAGCATACATCACTATCAATTATTAAGAGTTTGGCTTATTTTTTGGATACAAAATGGCAAAATACTCAACAAAATGGTCGGATGCTTACAATGTAGTTATCACAAATAAAAAATAAATAGTTGAAGAATTAAATGATAATGATTATCATTTGCAAACTAAAAATCATTATCATTTAAATTTTAGGGAAATTTATGTTGCAGACTGAGATTCAAAATCGGTTGGCTTTACAAAATCTAATCAACGCTTATTGCTATGAACTTGGGGTCGGGCGTTATATAGAGGTTTCAGAGCAAAATGAAGCGTGTTTAAATTTTTCACAACGTCAACCCTTACTTGAAGTGCCTTTGTTGCCTACGTCAATGTTATTACGAGTGCCTATTGACAAGGTAAGTCAGCTAGGTAATGTACGATTTTTGGAAGAGCCGACGGTATTTTTGAATGGTCAAAGCTGTGATTACACTGCATCAACAGTGGCAACATTGGTATTACAAAGTATTGCTTATTATCAATTATCATCTAACACCCAATCCACTACTGATAAATCACATGAGGTGTTAGGGCGTTGGTTACAAAGTTATGAAGGGTTAGGCAAGATACTTACCCATCGTTTAGATAATATTGATGATATTGTCAGTGCAGAATTAAATTTTGTGGAGACGGAACAAAATCTCATATATGGTCACACCATGCACCCAACGCCCAAAGGTCGAGATGGTTTTTATGCACAAGAATGGGAGCAATACGCCCCTGAAACACAAAGTAAATTCCAACTTAACTATTGGTTGGTGCAGTCAGATTATGTTACAGGTAACTGGGTGGACGGTGAAGATATTTATCAAGAGCTATTAACTAAGCTCACACCTTATTTAACAGACTATCAGCAAAAAATGCTACAGCAACACACAGATTATCGGTTGTTGCCATTACATCCTTGGCAAGCAAGATTTTTGCAACAGCAACCTTGGTATGAAACGTTGTTTCAACAGCAAAAAATCTATCCGTTAGGAGCAATGGGCTGGTATCTATCACCGACCACTTCGGTCAGAACGCTTGCCAGTTTTGATGCCCCTTGGATGTTCAAGCTTTCCCTATCAGTTGCTATTACCAATTCAGTCAGAATCAATTTAGCCAAAGAGTGTCAGCGTGGCTATTATGCTTGTCAAATCTGGCGAAGTGAGTTTGGCAAACGTCTAAAACAACAATACCCCACCTTGTCAGTCATTAATGACCCTGCTTGGCTTGCACTCACCATTGATGGTGAGGTTATTAATGAAACCATTTGTATTTTAAGGGACAATCCATTTGACCCATCTATACAAGTTTCAAATTTAGCCAGTTTATGCCAAGACCATCCGACTCGATGTACCAATCGAATTAAGACATTATTCCAAGCGATTAAAGCAAATACTGCCCAAGATAACACAGTCATTGCTAGCGACTGGTTTGACAGCTACTTAAAAGTAGGATTTGAGCCATTAGTGTCGCTTTATTATGAACATGGGTTGGGGTTTGAAGCCCATCAACAAAATAGCTTGCTTGAGTTAAAGGATTATTATCCAAGCCGATTGTGGGTAAGGGATAATCAAGGGTTTGGCTATATTGCCGAGTACGCAGGCTCATTAATAGATGAAATACCCGCCTTAATGGATGAGGCAGAATGTGTTGTGCCTGAATTTTTTGCCAATGAGCGATTTGCTTATTATATTATCGCCAACCATCTATTTGGACTTATCACTGCTATTGCACGTACAGGTTGGGCAAGCGAAGAGCAACTACTCACGCAACTCGTCAATAGATTGATGGCATTAGAACAACGCTATCCTCATCGAGAGTTATTTGAGCTATTGCTTAGACAGGACATGCTTCCTTTTAAGGGTAATTTATTGACCCGTATGCAAGGGTTGGATGAATTGACTGCACCTGTTGAAACCCAATCTGTGTATGTCAATGTGCCAAATCCATTACAACCTATTTATTCACGTCAATTAAATAATGGGGTGCATTGTGCTTGATGTCATTGGTATTGGTTTAGGTCCTTTTAATTTAAGTTTGGCTGCCTTGCTTGTGCAAGCGAATGAATCAAAAAAAGCAGTAACCTCTAATATAACTTCTCTGTTTTTTGAAAAAAATAGTGATTTTAATTGGCATGAAGGAATGTTGTTACCAAAAACTACGCTCCAAGTCCCATTTTTTGCTGACTTGGTGACGTTGGTTGCCCCCACCAGTCGGTATGGTTTTTTGAATTATTTAAGCCATAAAAAAAGACTGTTAAAGTTTTATTTTTTAGAAAATTTCAAAATCCCTCGTCAGGAATACAATGATTATTGCCAATGGGCTGCTCATCAATTACCCAATGTGGTTTTTGATAGTCATGTAAAAAGTGTCGAAAAATCCAGCTGTGGCGTGGGCTATGTGGTTACTGTCATACAAAATGGCATCAGTCACCGCTACCATGCTCGTCATGTGGTCATTGGGACAGGTACACAGCCGACCTTGCCGAAAGTATTACAGGCTGTCGCTAATGACATGCCTAATCGTTGTATGCACTCTGCTAACTTTGCCCGTCAGTTTGATTTGTCCGCACTAAAAAAGCACATCGATATTCCACATATTTTGGTTATCGGGTCAGGGCAGTCCTCAGCTGAAGTGTATCGTCATCTGTTGCAACAGCAGTACACCGATAGCAAGCTTAATTATGAGCTAGACTGGGTAACACGGTCGTCAGGGTTTTTTCCGATGGAGTATTCGCCACTTGGGTTGGAGCATTTCAGCCCTGCTTATACAGAGTATTACTACCATTTGGATGAGTCTATCAAGGCTCAACTACTGTGTGAACAAGGTCTGATGTATAAAGGCATGGGCATGAGCACGATTCAAGATATTTATCAGCTACTGTATGAACGTACTATCGGCAATCGTCCTCAGCATTGCACCTTGATGGCAAACTGTCAGCTTGATTCCGTGGTAAGAGTCGATGAGCGTTTAGCGGTGCAGTTTTTTCAACGTCAGCAACAGCAGTCTTGCCAAAAGACTTATGATTGTATTATCGCTGGAACAGGTTATCAACATCAATTCCCAAGTTGTATGGATGCTCTGATGCCAGAAGTGACAACAACGACTTTGGGACAGCCCAAAATTAGCCATGATTATCGTTTGATATTGGGTTCATCAACAGAGCATGTTGGGGAAGTGTTTGTACAAAATCAAGAATTACACAGTCATGGCATAGGTACACCCGACCTTGGGCTGGGGGCGTATCGAGCAGGGGTGATTGCCAATCAAATTTTGGGCGAGCCTTATTTTGATACGCAAGCTTTGACGGTATTCCAAACTTTCGGTCATGCTAACAATGTGTCACATGATGAGGTGCCATAAATGAAATCAGCGATGATGACACAGCTACCCAATCAATTTAGTCGAAATTTTTATCAAAAAACCTTTTGCTTGCGTGCGTTACGCTATCCTGAAGATATGCCATTGATTTACCAATGGATGCACGCCGAACATGTTGTCGCTCAATGGCAATTACACCTGCCAATGCCAGCACTTAAAGCCCATATCGAAAAAGCTCTTGCTGATGACCACCAGCGTCTATACATCGTTGTCTGCGATGGGGTGGATATTGGCTATACCGAAGTTTATGAAGCCAAACGTGACCGTCTTGCTCGCTATTACCAAGCTAAAGATAGTGATATTGGCTGGCATTTATTGTTGGGTAATACGGATGCGGTGGGTCGAGGCTACCTAAAACCGACAGGGATGCTGATTTCAGAGTTTATTTTTGAACATACTGAGGCAACTAAAATTGTGGTAGAGCCAGATAGCAGCATTGAGTTATATCAATGGGTGACAAAGCAATTTGGCTATTTTTTGCAACGCTATATTGAGATGCCTGAGAAAAAAGCCAGTTTGTACTTTTGTCATCGTGAGGATTTTTATCAATCAAATGGCTATCAAAGTTTTTATCCAACAATCACAGATACTTTGTAATCCTAGCTTAGGGTCGTATGGGTAATTGCTGATATGTCAAAACACACACCACAGTCACTGTCAAATTCTGCTGTGATTTTTTCGCTCCTACTTGGCGGTGTAGTCGTCAGTCTCAGCAATAGTGCATTAAACCCCGCTATCCCACTGTTTATGCAAGTGTTTGGTGTTCCACTAGTGAGCGCTAGTTGGGTATTAAATGCTTATGTGATTGCCATGGCAATCGGGCTAATCATGGTGAGTTATTTAGCGACAATTTTTGCCCGAAAAACATTGTATTTGACTGCCCTTGCGGTCTTTGGTTTGGGGTCAATGATGGGCTATTTTTCACCCAGTATTGATTGGGTGATTGGGGCAAGGTTTTTACAGGGTCTAGCAGGGGGGATTTTGATTCCTTTGTCGGTGGGGATATTGTACCAAATCGTACCGCATCAGCGTCAAGGTCAGACGATGGGGCTGTGGGGTATGGTGGTGATGTTGGGTTTGGCAGTTGGTCCATTGGTTGGGGCGTACTTGGTCAAGTGGTATGGCTGGGATGCGTTGTTTATTATCAATTTGCCTTTGATGGGATTGGCATGGGCTTTGGTCTGGCATTATCTACCACATCAGCAAGCTAAAATCCAGCAACGAAACTTGGATAAAAAAGGCTTGTTAGGGCTTTGTTTTTTGATACTGGGTGGTTTTGTGTGGGAGCGTGTGGCTCATCAATATACTGCTCAATTTTCTGAGTGGATGATGGTTGCCATGATCGGACTGGGTGGGATACTGAGTTATGGTAGCTATCGTTGGTGGCTCTATGAATATCACCATGCGACCCCTTTGTTACAGGTAAACATTTTTGATAATCGTATCTATCGCTATTGCACCATTATCAGTGTGACGCAAACCATCGGCTTGATGTTGTATTTAATCTTGTTGCCAATGCTGATACAACAAGTCATGAACCACCCTGCCACATGGACGGGGTGGGTGTTGATGGCATCAACCTTGATAGCCAGTGTTACCACACAATTAGTGGGCAAAATTGTTGACAAACAGGGTGCTAGATTGCTCGGTTGTTGGGGTGTGATATTGACCGCATCAGCAAGTTTTGGTTTGGCTTGGCAGTTGGTGGATATTTCTATCATTGCTGTGGTGATATGGGTTTGTGTGCATGGATTGGGCGTAGGGCTTGCTTATATCCCAACCACGACCGTTGGTTTTAGCCAACTGCCTGCTGATAAAGTTACAGAGGGTGCATCGCTCAATAATATCAGTCGCCGAATATGTTCAGGGTTGGTGATTTGGCTTGCGATGGCGTATGTCAATTATCGTCAAACACAAGCCGTTAATGAGGTCGGCATTTTACAGGAGCTATTGTTATTAATAGGTGGGATGTTATTGCTTAGTTTGCCCTTTGCATTTGCATTACCAAGAACATCGAGTAGTTTTATCAATCAACAACAATCATAAATTTAAGGGGAATATTTTGACATCTAACGCTTTGCAAGTGTGGCAGTCGCCACTGGATACTGCAATTATTCACGAAGTTGAGCAACGGGTTATCCGCCAGTTGTTACAGGCATTATTGTTTGAAGATATTTTGTCAAACGTATGTGTGGTTGAGCGTTCAAGTCTTGAGCAGGGCTTGGTTCAGTTTAGTATCACGTGTCCGAACGATGTGGTATATAAAGCCATTGGGCGAGTGCATTTTAGCTTTGGCATGATTCGCTTATCTGATACGCCTGTAACCAAAACTTATCAAGGTATGCAAACAACAGCCCACCTTGATGATGTCATTAATGATGTGTTAATGCCATTAGACGAGGCAACACTTAAAGACAGTTTTATCAAAGAATTGCGTCAAACGTTTATCCATGATTGCCAATCACGCCACCATAGACAGCAACATATCAAACAACTACACGAGATGACTTACGATGAGTTGGAAGGCTATTTGGACTTTGGGCATCCGTATCACCCTTGTTATAAATCAAGACTGGGTTTTAGCTTAGAAGATAATGACCGTTTTGGTCCAGAATTTGCCCATCCGATACAACTGGTGTGGCTAGCGGTTAATACAGAGCTATTGGTCACTAACACCACGCAAGAGTTTGGTTATGCCAGTTGGTGTCGCCAATATCTTGGTGATGAGATTTATGAGCAGTTGTGTGAACGGCTATCGCAATATGAATTAGCTGTTGAGCATTTTGCGTTCGTCCCTGTTCATCCTTGGCAGTGGCAAGCAACATTAATAGAGGCATTGACACCCCTAATGCAAACGCATCAAGTGGTCTATCTTGGTGAAGTTGGCATGGAGTATTATGCCCAGCAGTCGATTCGTACCTTAGTTTATCACCCTACTGATAATAAAAAACACGCCCTATCGCCATCACCTTATCTCAAACTGGCAATGCACTTGGTGAATACATCAAGTACCCGTATTTTGGCAAAACATACAGTATTAAATAGTGCAACCATCACACATTGGCTAAAAACATTGGTGGCGAACGACAAGCAAGCCGTAGATTTGCAAGTGAATTTCTTGGGTGAAGTCATGGGGGTGAGCCTAAACCACGAACGCTTACAACAACAAGGCTATCATCACCCTGCAATCTATGGCGGTTTGGCAAGTATATGGCGTGAAAATGTTCATCAGTATTTAGGGCAAGGGCAGTCAGCATTCCCGCTCAATGGTATTAGTTATATTCAGCCAAATGGCAAACCTTTGATTGATAGTTGGTTGCAACGTTATGACATGGCAGATTGGGTGGGTCAACTGATTGACGTGACGGTTACACCGATTATCTATATGCTATTTGCCCAAGGCATTGCATTGGAGTGCCATGCCCAAAATATTATTTTGGTGCATGATGATGGCTATCCCATCAAGGTGTTACTGAAAGATTTGCATGATGGCATTCGCTTTTGCCCTGATAAGCTGACTCACCCTAATACCAAACCTATCTTAGAGCAACTACCACAGGCACATGCAAGGCTTAATCGTGGCTCATTTATCGAAACAGACGATACCGCAGGTATTCGTGATATGACGGTTGCTTGTCTGTTTTTTGTGGCATTTGCTGATATTGCTATTTTTTTACAGACCCATTATCACTATTCAGAAGCCGTATTTTGGCGACAAGTGGCTGATAGTATTCATGCCTTTGCACAACGCTATCCCGAACATCAATCTCGCTATCAGTGCTTTGACTTGTTTGCTGAAAAAACCAGAATTGAATCACTGGCAAAACGTCGATTATTTGGTGACCGTGATTTTCCAATCAAATGGCTAGACAATCCATTGTCTCAGTTTAAATTGAAGCAGGGGTAACAATGTCTCTAACAGCTCTCAAGCAGGACAACCATACGCCACCCTATCAGCCAATCGCTCACACGAGCGATGGTGATGCCAGTCAGACACTTTGTTTATCGGCTGAATGGCAAATCATGGCGAATATAATCGAATGTTGTTTACTAGAAAACTGGCTATCCCCCAATCATATTATCAGCACAAGCACCAGTCTGTTAATGCAGCAGCCCCTGTGGCTAAAGACTGCTTTATATTCAGCCTTGCCAACGGCTTACCATGACTTATTGGAGACGGATAGTGATTGTCTGCATCTCATTTTAGGTGATGGCTGTGAGATGATGATACAGGTAGAACATGGGTTTTGTAGTCCTTGGCGACTAAAAAAATCAACTTATCCTTTGGTCAGGCTTGCTCACGGTACTAGCATATGCGTTGAACAGATAAGCCAGCCAAACGACGCTGTGTGCTATCAAGTTATTATCGATAGCAAGGCATTATTAGCCCTGTTATTACAAGGACTAGCCAATAATCCAGCTAACACAAGTAATAACCCACAAGGCATTAATCTGTTGCAAGAACAGCTGAAACTTGCCAAACGTGCCTTGCTTTGGTCACAGCAAAACGCTATCTCAAACCCCCATGTTACCCCGATTAATGCACAGGATCACTGGTATCAGACTTGGCGAGTGGCGGAGCAATGGGCATCCTTATGCGATAGACCCTTTCATCCGCTTGCCAAAGCAAAAATCGGCTTTGACCAAGCAGACTATCAAGCCTATATGGCTGAGTTTAACCGACCCATTTGCCTAAATTGGGTGGCGATTGACAAGCGATATGTGATGTATGGTTCGGGCGTGGCAGATTTATCCCAACAGACCCCTGCCAACTTGCTACTATCAGCACCACAATACCAAGCCCTAAACCAAGAGATGTGTGAAAAAAATCTCTCAACGACACACATCACAATCCCTGTCCATCCGTGGCAACTTCCCCGTATGCTTGAGCGGTTGTATGGGGCAGAGCATCAGCAAAAAATCGTGGTGGTTTTGGATTTTCAGGCATTGACGATGTTGGCAAGTTCATCCACTCGTAGCCTACTGTTAGACAGCCCTTCTGCTTACAGTACCAAACTGCCATTGGCTATTTTTGCACTCAATTCGCAACGCTACTTACCACCACTTAAGCTAATTAATGGTGAAAAAAATCAACGAATATTACAACAGGCAAAGACGCTTGATGCCACACTCAAAGCCCAGTTGTATTTGTGGGAAGAAACACAGTGGTGGACATATATGGAGCAGGGGCATTGCCACGATAAAAGTAGTGATAACCCTTATTTTTATCAAGAAAAGCCCACGCAACTCGGCATTTTATTGAGACGATTGCCTGAAGAAGTGTGTCGTGATACCACTCGGCTTATACCCATGGCAAGTCTGGCTCACCATGGTTCTGATTATCATCTGTTTGACGAATGGTTCAAAGACAAGTTAGATGATATGTCACGACTACACACAGCCGTGCAGGAAGCGTTTGCAGAAATCTGCGAGATATTTTTTGGTACGATGTTACGCTGTCTAAAGCTGGGATTTATCCCCGAGTTACATGGTCAAAATATCGTACTTGTTACCGAGCAGGCTCACACGGTTGGGCTATTGTTACGTGACCATGACTCTGTGCGTATTTATTTACCTTGGCTAACTGAACAAGGCATAGCCGACCCCTGTTATTTGAGTCCGCCAAATTTTCGCAATCGACTGTATTGCCAATCTGCAACAGAACTGCTGTTTTACTTTCAATCATTAGGTATTTTAGTGAATATCAGAGCCATTATTGAGAGCCTTGCCAACCACTATCAGATTGACGAAGCATCGCTGTGGCAAGTAGCTTATCAGCAGTTAACCACCCAATTAGCCACGCTGGCATTGGATGAACAACGCCGTATATGGTTAGTTGAGCAACTGTTAGAGCAACCAAACTACCCATACAAAACCTTGCTATTGCCTATCGCTGAGCGAGGCGATGAACAACACGGAAGTATGCCAGCAGGAGCAAGCTTGACAACCAATCCTTTTTATCAAATATCTCATCAATTTTCTCAATAATTTTTTCAACAAGGTTTGGCAATGGCACGGATATCTCAAGAACTTATTGACGCTTATCAAACTATTAACACTTCAACCATTGGGCATCTCATCGGTGAAGGCTATGTTGCAGGTTTAAGACCGATTGCCCCATGTCAGAAAGTCTATGCAGGCAACTTGGTGACAGTGATTTTGAAAAATGAAAATACACAAGCAATTCGTCAAGCATTGTTAAATTGCCAATCAGGTGATGTGTTATGTATTGATGCTCGAGTATTGAATCATAGAGCTTGTTGGGGGGCGTTGCGTACTTGTATCGCTATGTATCATGGTGTCAGTGCGGTTATGGTATTAGGTAGAGTGACAGATTCACGAGCCATAGAGCAACTTGGTTTTCCTGTATTTGGGCTTGGTATCAGTCCTTTAACGACCAGTGCAACGCTTGATAATGCCAATAACAATGAAGATAACACTGCTTCACTGTATCAACCAATACACTATAGCCATGAAGGCTATGATATCACGCTCAATAACAATAGCTTGGTGGTACTAGATAATGATGGGGTGTTTGTACTATCTTCATCGCAAGCTATGTTACTCAAAAATGAGTTTCAATCAAAACAACAACAAGATGATGAAAAATTCTCAAGCTTCATGGGTGAATTTACTTAAAAGGTAAAATTTTTCAAAATTTTAAATAATAATGATTATCATTATTAATTAGATATGCTAACATTACTCAACTGTTACAAAACCAAAATAATTTGTTAGATTTGAGTGAGGATTCTTATGTACCAAAAAGCTTTTATAGTGACCCTGCTAGCAGTTGCGGTTAACCAACAACTGCATGCCGAAACCGCCAAAGCACAAATATCAGCGAACGATGATATACCTACCACAACGTTGGATGAGTTGACACTCTACGCCGGAATCAAATCAGGCACGGTATTGGCACAAAAAATCAGTGAAATGCCTGAAGTCACCCAAGTCATTAGCGAAAAACAAATTTCCCAACAAGCAGTAGCAGGTCGTACCGTCATTGATGTTTTAGGACAACTTGTGCCAAGCTTAGGTGCAGGCAGTGGTACGGCGAGTAACTTTGGGATGACCATGCACGGCAGACCTGTCCAATACCTTATCAATGGCGTACCATTGACAGGCTCTCGAGATATTTCACGCCAAATCAATAGCATCAACCCTAAGCAGTTAGAGCGTATCGAAGTTTTATCAGGAGCAACCAGTATCTATGGGTCTGGAGCGACAGGTGGACTGATTAATCTAGTGACCAAATCTAGCTACCAACAAGGGCTACATGGTGAAAGTCGTATTGGCATATCGACCAATAATAATTTTAACAAAGAGGCGTTGGGTTATAGTGCTGGGCAGACAGTGACTTTTGGTAATGACAAGCTTAACGCCCGAGTAGATGTGGATTATGAATCAAGGGGTGGACGCTTTGATAGTGACAATAAACGCATTGCCCCAGAAGTTTGGCAAACGGATTTACAAGATACTGATAGTTTGAGCGTCAACACCAATCTCAACTATCAAGCCACACCCACACAAAACATCAATTTGGCGGCTACTTACTATAAAGACCAACAAGATACCGACTATGCCCCTGATTATGGCAAAGGGTTAGGTGTGCTACTCAAAGGCGATACACCATCAATGCAAGCCATCAAAGGGTTGCAATTAGACAATCAACCCTTTACCAAAAAATCCACCGTGAGCCTAAATTATAATAACAGTGATATCAAAGGCTCTAATCTGAACGTGACAGGTTATTATCGTCAAGAAGACGGACGCTATTATCCGACACCTGCCCCCATATCGATCAAACCTGCCTATCCCTTGATTGACAGTTTGGCGGTTGATAACGCAACCAAAGACAAATATAAAAAGAAACTGGCAAACAGTGCCTACAGTATCTTGCAATCAACAGCCGATATCAATGTGATGGGACTGCGTGCCGCCATGCAAACTCCCAGTACATGGCAAGATAAAAAGCTCTTATGGAGCTATGGTGCTGACTTTGAGCGAGAAACAGACAAGCAGTATTACGATGGTAATGACCTTAAAACCTTTATTGACAGTAATGGGCTGAAGATTCAGCCAAATAATACACGCTACACCGCAGGCCCAAACAGCACCATTGATAAGGTAGGGGCATTTGTTAATTTAGATGCTGATGTCACAGATAAATGGCATGTGAGTGGCGGTGTTCGCCACCAAAACATCACCACTAAGACGGATGCCTTTACCACTCGTAACGAAGCCCAATTACAAGATTTATTGGCTCAGCTCAACTTGACTTATCAAGCAGGTAGTGTGCCTGCAGGTGAAACCAAGCATAACAAAACCTTATTTAATCTTGGGACAAGTTATAACATCGCACCCCAGCAGAAAATTTTTGCCAACTTTTCCCAAGGCTTTAATCTGCCCGATATTCAGCGAGTACTACGAGATGTGAATGTCGGCTTTAAGGTCAATTCTGATACGGTTGCACCGATTGCAGTCAATAATTATGAATTAGGTTGGCAGGGTGATTTTGACAAAACCAAAGCCAAGGTAGTGGGGTTTTATAATACCTCAGATAAAGTGGTGCAGTTTACCAAAGATTTTAATGTCATCGCTGCTGATACTGATGAGAGAATCTATGGGGCAGAAGCCAGTATCAATCACCGATTTAATCAAGAATGGTCAGTAGGTTCTAGTCTTGCTTATACTAAAGGCGAATATAAAGATGCCGCAGGGGCATGGCGTGACTTAGGGGCATTTCGCGTCACCCCCCTTAAAGCAACCGCTTATGCACAATATACATTCCCGCAAGGCAATAGCCTTCGCCTACAAGGCAGTGCAATTGGCGGTACAGATGAGGCTTATAACGACATGCTAGTTGCAGCGGTGGATGACAATATTAGCAAATCCAGTGAGGCAAAAATCACTGGCTATGCCACCCTAGATTTGTTAGGACAAATCAAACTACCTAAAGGGGATTTGGCGTTTGGGGTGTATAACATCGGCAATACTCGCTACCGCAGCGTGTTTAACCAAACTGCTGAAGCGATTGCAGGTCCTTTGGCAGGGCAAGAAGCCCAAGGGCGGACTTATGGGCTTCAATATAGCCTAAACTGGTTCTAAACCGTCTTTTGCCTACTTTCTGTAGTTAATCGGAAATTAAAATGAGCACCGCTCGCCCTGAGCCTGTCGAAGGGTGGCGGTCGCTATGCTTCGACAGGCTCACCATGAATGACCTTGTTCATTATAATTCAGTTTTTACTATAATTTTCAAAACCCTATGCAACGCTATGCCAAAAACGTTATCTGCTTAGATGATAAAGGGTTTTAGCAGAGTTTAAATCAGTGAATCAAAAATATCTTACTATGCAAACATTGCCACCTACACCTATCAGTGACCCTAATATTACCCCTTTTTTAGCAGACATTATTTCGCACATTAATGATGAGCATACCCATGACTTACGGACGATAGCCGAAGCCAAGCTAGGTGGGCTATCTCAGCAAATTGCTGTGTCGGTTGAGCAGATTTATCACCATGGCTTCGAGATGAAGGTCTGCCAGTTCGCCACTCATAACGCCATAGCCAATACGCCAAGCCAAGAAAAGCCCTTGCCTGTTTTGCACCGCTTATGGGTGGATTTTGACCAACCCATTGAGCAATTAGAAGATTTGATGATGGCGTATGTCAAAGTCCTAGAGCGTAGTCAACGCAAGCTCGGTAGATTACCAATTCAAACGCTTGAGCGAAAATTTACTTTTCTACAAGGGTTTTTTGTGACCGAGAATATGTATCGCATGGTATTAACTGCACCAAACGATACAGTCATTGACCAAGCAGGCTATGCGTATTTATTTGATATCGATGAGTCATTGGTTGATAAAACCAAAGATAGCAGACCCCGACCACACCGTTATTACACCCTTCGTCAAGTCACCCAAACCACATCAAATGCTCAAGTTTGGATAGATGTCTATGTGCATGGTGATAATCTTGGCAGTCGTTGGGCAACATCTCGCAAGCTTGGCGACACCATCACCACCCAGCGAGAGTTTGCCGAGCATGTTCATCATTTACATGATGGCAAAGCTTTGCTTATAGCGGATGAAACATCGTTACCAACTGTGGCACGGTTACTTGAGCAATGGCAAAATCCTATCCCACCTGTGGTGATGGTCATGACCCACAATGCCACCGAACAGGCTTATTTATCACACAGTACAAGTGCCACGCCTTATCGCTTAATTCAAATAAATCATTATGATAGCCATGACATACAAGGACATATTCAGCAATTACTGGATGAACAGATGACCTTTGACAGCGTGTGGGGCGGACTGCAAGCAAGACTGGTCAAAACGCTAAGACCTTGGTTGCAACAGGCCTTAGCAATGAATAGACAACAGATGGTTTTAAAAGTTTATTGGCGATGATAGAGCATCGCTATGGCAGATTCTTAACTTTAACGCTAATAATTAATCAGCGTTATTCATTGTAACAAAGTTCTTAAAATTTAGACGAGATACTCGATGCTGACAATCAATCAAGTCGCTTGGCAACAAAGTAATACCCCCATACTTGAAGACATTTCCTGTGATATTGCCCAAGGCAAACTGTATGCCCTTATTGGTCAAAATGGCTCTGGAAAATCTTCACTCATCAAATTGATGGCAGGTGAAATACTACCTTCACACGGTGATATCCGTGTTGATGATACGCCTTTACGACAATTAGGCGGTAAGGCATTGGGCAGAAAAATCGCCTATCTACCGCAGAATTTACCTGCGACCCACGCATTTACCGTGGAAGAACTGGTGATGTTGGGGCGTTACCCTTGGCAACGCTGGCTTAGTAAGCCCGTCCAAGCCGACCGAGATATTGTAGAACACAGTATGCACCAAACCCAAATTCAGCATAAGGCGACACAGACGGTTGCATCGTTGTCGGGTGGTGAGCGAGCAAGGGCGTGGCTTGCCATGGCATTAGCACAGCAAACCCGCTATCTACTACTTGATGAACTTTTAGCCCCATTGGATATTGTCTATCAAGTCGAAATTTTACGTTTATTACGTCAGTTGGCAAAAGAACGTGAATTGGGCGTGGTATTGATTATCCATGATATCAATCTGTCGGCTCAGTTTTGTGATGATATCATCGCCCTTAAAGACGGTAAACTCTGTCATCTTGGTAGCGTGCAAGATACTATGACCCAAGCGGTGCTTGAGTCGATATTTGGGGTGTCATTACGCTTGATTGACCACCCTGAACATGACTACAAGGTGGCAATCTTATGACAAAAACCAGCCAATACACGACCCATAATCGATTGGCTCAGTTAAGCCGTTGTTTTAGCAATGTTTTACTGGGCTTTGGTCTAGTCGCTTGTCATTCTAACACGACCACTGCCACCCGTGATACGCCTGCCTCTGTGCATACGACACAAGCAACACGCATTCTGACCCCTGATTGGGGAATTGCCGCCGAACTAACAGCTTTGGGCTATCCGCCCATTGCCACAGGCGACTTGCGAATGTATGAGCAATGGATGGGAAAACCACTACCCAAGCAGACCATTGACCTTGGTATTCGTTATCAACCCAACCCAGAGCTTATCGCACAACTGAATGTCGATTTGGTGATTGATAACTTTTTTTATGAGCATATCCGCCCGATGTATGGCAGTGTGCCTACCAAGTCCGTGCTTTTTAAAGCCAAAGGAGATGTTGCTACTTGGCAAGACTTTGCTACGGCTACCATAGCACTGGGTCAAATCCTGCAGGATGCTGGCAACCCACAAGGCAATGAACGAGTACAGACTTACCTTACCCAAAGTCAGCAGGTCTTACAACAGCAAGGACAGCAATTTAGGCATCGTTATCCTAATATCAAAAAATTGGCAATCGTACAGTTTGCGGATGCAGGGCATTTACGTCTGTATGCTGACAATAGTCTATTTAAAGTTACAACTGACCAGCTCGGCGTATCGCTTGTCAACTTTCATCAAGGCAATAAATGGGGCTTTAGTAATATTGAGTTAGCAGAATTGGCAAAACTTGAGAACGACAGTTGTCTGATAGTGATAAAACCCTTTAGTCATATGCTACAAGCCGAACTTGATAAAAGCGTGCTATGGCAACAACTTGGCTTTGGTCATAAGCGGTGTATGGCTATAATAGACCCTGTTTGGTCATATGGTGGGGGTATCGCATCCATGCGTCAATTTGCTGACCAATTAAGCCAAACACCCTTACAAGGCGTGGCACCGCCAAACCTGTCATCCCCACCATTGTCAAACACGACCAAGCCAAAGGGGTAAAAATGAAAAAAAGCGTTATCACCCAAAATACCCGTAGCCGTGTTGTGAATAAGTCTTTTGTTAAGCAATTTGTTGGCATTATATGTTGGCTTGGGCTGATTGTTGCTAGTAGTTATTATCTATTCGCTCAATTATGGCATGCCCCTATTGCTCATCTGTTTACGGCAAGCCAACAGTTAAGCGTGCAGGAGTTAGCCACACAGCTCAAGCTATTACCCACCACATTGGTAGCTATCATGGCAGGTGGGCTACTGGGGGTTGCCAGTCTGTTACTACAACAACTGGTAAAAAATCCACTGGCTTCGGATACCACATTGGCAGTGGGTAGCGGTGCTCAAATGGCACTGTTGATTGTCACCTTGTTTTTGCCGAATCTTGGCTTGTATGGTAATTTTTGGGTGGCACTGATTGGCTCACTTATGAGTATGGGGCTGGTGTGGCTGATGGCAATGCCAAGCCGTTTTAACCCTGTGGTTTTAGTTTTGTCTGGCTTGATTATCAATATTTTCTTTTCAGCTTTGTCCTCATTAATGATGTTATTTTTTTCGGAAAAATCTTTGGGTGTCATGGTTTGGGGTGGGGGTGTGCTATCTCAACTTGGTTGGCAAAGTACCCAGTTGCTTGCGATAACTACAATCGCTCTACCCCTTTTGGTTGTTCCTTTGCTCAAACCACTTAGCTTGATGAGCTTGGATGATACCCAAGCCAAAAGTCTGGGTGTGCCTATCTCCACGATACGAGCTTTGGTATTGGTACTGGTGGCGGTACTGGTGGCTTTGGTTGTCAGTCAGGTTGGGGTGTTAAGCTTTGTGGGGCTGGGTGCGGCAACTTTGGTTAATATCAGTCGGGTACGACAGTTAGCCAGTCGGTTGGTATTGGGGTTTTTGCTCGGTGGTGGGCTGTTATGGTTTGCCAGTAATGTGGTGATGATGCTCATGCAGAAAATGCCTGTGGTGATTCCTGTGGGGGCAATCACAGGTATTTTGGGTGCACCTTTGATTATTTGGGTGATTTTACGGCAGCGTCACCAAACGCTCGGTGATACGGCGACTTTTACCCACTATCGCCAGCGAGCCATTACTCCCATGACTTATGTAGGTTTAAGTTTGGCATTGTTTGTCATTATTATGATGGCATTGGGGTTTACCAAAAATATCCATACGGGCGGTTGGGGGCTATCATGGGATAGCGAGATGATTTATCAATTTCGCTTACCCAGAACGCTTAGTGCGGCTGCCACAGGAATTATGCTGGCAACGGCAGGTGTGATGATTCAATCTTATACCCGAAACCCGATGGCAAGCCCTGAAGTGCTAGGTATCAGCTCTGGCTCTGCGGTGGGGGTGCTGATTTATCTACTGATTGCCTCGTTATTAGGCTTGCCACTGGCATTGGGTAGTATTTTTGTCGGTGGTATTGTGGGTGCATTGGCAACCTTGTGGCTAATTTTAATGTTGTCTAAAAAATTAAGCTCGGATTATTTAATTTTGGTTGGGGTGGCGATAGGAGCGTTGATGAATGGTGTCCTAAGCTTAATCAATTTGGCAGGCGACCCAAGACTCCAATCGATATTAAGTTGGCTATCTGGCACAACGTATAGTGCCCGACCTGAAACCGTATGGTGGCTTATCGGCTTTGCCATTATCTTAGTCACTTGCGGTTGGCTATTAATTGAACCCCTTCGATTATTGAGCCTAGGACGTTCAGTCGCCAGGTCGTTAGGGCTTGGTATTCGGATGGCAGATATGGCTGTCTTGTTGGTGATTGCTGGCTTAAGTACAGCGACTACCCTAGCAGTTGGTCCGTTAAGTTTTGTGGGGCTGATGATACCACACTTGGCAACTTATTTTGGGGCGGTTAATCTTAATAAACAATTACCGATTAGTATGTTATTTGGGGCAATTTTGATGGTAATGGCTGACTGGTTGGGTCGGTATGTGATTTTCCCTTATGAAATCCCTGCAGGCACAATCGCAGCTATCATAGGTGGTGTGTACTTTATGTGGTTGATGAGAAAAACATCTTAAATCTAGCTCATTAGGGGTTAGAACCTGTTCATAATCTTTTTAATAACAGAGCAATGAACGCCAAATTAACAAATTGCAAACTGCTATTCAAACTACGCTCACAGTTGAGACTGGGATTAGCACAGAATGCGGAGAAAATAGTACGCTAAGGAAATTAATCAAGTATTTATAAAAATGATAATGGTCAAGGTGTTTATAAAACGCTGGTTTTTTAGACACTTCAATTTCCACAAAAAAACAGGGGCAAATCGCCCCTATTTTTGTCAATTAACTTGTCTATAAAACAGCGTCAGATAAACCCATTATCTTGAGTTTATCAGAAAACTCAAAATAAGCTTAGGTCAGACTGGAAGTGGATATAGTTGGAAAACTACGCCAAATGAGCAATCTCATCAATTAACTCAGGTTTTTTGCCCAATAACTTAAGCAAGACTTGAGCTGAACCGCTCGGTTTACGCTGACCTTGCTCCCAAGACTTTAAAGTATTGACTGAAATACCCAATGACTTGGCAAATTGACTTTGCGACAAGCCTGTCTTTTGACGGACTTGGCTAGCTTCCGATACGGGTGCATACCGTCCTTCTCTCAATTGAGAAAGTGATTTGGCTAAACTGTCCTTAATCACAATCGCATCAGGATCATCTTTAATAACTGCTTCAACAATATTGGCAATATCTAAATCAGAAAAGTTGACAGGTTTCATGATTGGTTTCCTTGCTTTTCATTTTTTAATAACTTTAATTCTTTGGCAGAAATATTTTCTTTTTCATTTTTGGCATACACAGCTAGACAAACTATCAGTCCATCATCTAGCATATTGTAGTAAATAACTCGAACCCCACCCGACTTACCTTTAACACTGGTTGCCCAACGAATTTTTCTTAACCCTTTGCCATGTTGAATCACATCACCTTTTAATGGATTTTGAGACAGGTAAGTAAAGAAAGCCAACCGATCATCCAAATCTAACAATTGAGCAATTTCAGCCTTAAAGCTTTCTGTCTAGGCAACCGTATACATAGCAAACCTTTAATATATGATACATTGCATTATAATACTAAATCTACTAGTTAACAATCGATTTTAGAATGCTGAAAAATAGAAACTTTCAAAAATACTGTAATTATTCGATTTTGCTTATCAAGTCCACTCCAGCTTTCTTCAACTCCCCTTTCGCTGTCACATAATGATAGAGTGTACTACTGGGAATATCACCAAGCTCTTTGCAAATCGCTGGAATGCTTTTGGTTTGGTCAGCCATCAGATGCTGGGCATAACGTAGTTTCTCAGCGGTCATGATTCTGGGCCTACCACCTTTACGCCCTCGAGCCCGAGCAGCGGCAATCCCCTCTTTCACCCGCTGGCGGATAATATTACGTTCCATCTCAGCAAAAGCGGCTTGAATTTGTAAAAACGCCCGACCTGCAGGGGTGGTGGTATCCATCGGTGAATTAATCGCTTTAAAGCCAATGCCATTTTCAGCCAGTTCATCAATCAACTTTATCAAGTCACTGGCTAACCGCCCTAACCGATCCAAATCCAAAACAACAAGCACATCGCCTTTTCGCAAATAGTTGAGACAATCATCCAATCCTTTACGTTGGGAATTACTTCCGGATGCTTTGTCTTCAAAAATTCGCTCACAGCCGATTTCTTTTAACGCATCAACTTGACGGTCAAGGAGTTGTTTCCCTTCAGAAGTTGACACTCGGGCATAACCGATTAAGCTCATGATAGATTTCTCACGATAAATGATAATTACCCCATCTTATCATATTTAGATTTATTTGGCTTTATCATGAAATAAATAGAATAAAAAAGTGCCGAATTGGCGCTGATTTACAAACTCACGAAAAACAATTATTTTAACTATCAGCGTGAGCGCTTAGCTCATAGCTTTGACTGCGCCCAGATTCCGCAGATTTAACCATTACACCTTTTTCTACTAAGTCATTAATGTCTCTCAATGCTGTATCTGATGATGTTTTGGTCATGGCTGCCCATTTCTTGGTGGTCAATTTACCAAAGAAGTCGCCCCACAATCGATTAATCATCATCACTTGGCGTTCATTAAACGTTGTATACCGATGCGTATGCCAAAATTGGGCTTTATCAACCGTTCTTTGGGTACGAGTGAGTGCCATCGTTAAAGCCTGTCCTAGCGTTTGTAAAAACCAAACTAACCAGTCTGTCACTGACGTTAAGCCTTTTTGAGTGGATTCCAAAATCTTATAATACTCTGACCGAGTTGCTAAAATTTGCGCTGACATACTATAGAAACGCCTGGCACTGCCATCGCTTTTAGCGAGCATACGCTCGGTAATCGCCCGAGTTAAACGCCCATTGCCATCTTCAAAGGGGTGCAGGGTCACAAACCATAAATGTGCAATACCGGCTTTTAAGGTTAAATCTAAATCTGATTGCTCCTCATTATACCAAGCAATAAATTTAGCCAATTCATCTGGCAATAGTTGTGCTGCTGGTGCTTCAAAATGCACTTTAGTGCGACCATAGCCTCCTGATACCACTTGCATGGCACCTGTACGATCATCTCGAAGTCTGCCCGCTTGTATTTTATATAGCCCACTAAAACCCGTGGGAAATAACGCCCGATGCCAAGCAAAGATTTCATCGAGCGTCAGTGGTTGGTTAAAATAAAAACTGGCTCTTAACATCATCTCTACAATAGCATCGATTTCTCGAGTGGGTGTTACCAGGGTATCCGGGTTGTATAGGTGTTCAATACCTAAATGCCGAGCAACCGATGAGCGTACCTGCTCATTATTGAGTATCTCCCCTTCTATCTCAGACGTTTTAATCACTTCAAGCGTCACAGCGTCCAATTGGGCTTCAAGCGGCAACTCAAAACCCAAGCTTTGCATTTGACCAAGTAGTTTACCTTGTAATAGACGCACATTAGCGACCAATGGTAATAACTGATTATTATCAATTTGCCAATCGGTCCAATTAGGATAGTCGTGAATGTATTTTTTATACAGCATTTATAAATAGCAATAAAAAGTAGATGCGGTAATTATAGCAAACAATCACCGCAAAATATGCAGAGAATATCTATTTTATATTAGTTGATTTTTGTTTATTCATCAGATTCCAACAACCAATCCACAATATAAATCAGTGGAATACCGTCAATTTGGCGACGCTCATCATACTTTCCTGTAATAACTATCTTTTTATGATTATCTCGAATATGTAATAAATTATCCGTTTCATGGGTATTCTCTGGGATTTGATAAGTCACTTGCACATATAGCAATTCATCTGCCCTGCGAGCCACAAAATCAATTTCTTTACTGTCTAAACGACCCACATCTAAGGTATAGCCCCGTCTTAATAGCTCCAAAAATACAATATTTTCCAACCGATTGGCATAATTTGCCGCTTTTTTACCAATTGCATGACGCCTTAAGCCATTATCGACAATAAAGTACTTAGCATTCGTCTTAAGATACCCCTTACCTCGAATATCATATTGCTGCACCTTATAGAACAAAAACGCATTTTCTAATAACTCAAGATATTTATTAATGGTATGATTCGAGGTTGGCACTCGCTCACTGGTCAATGTGTTACTAATTTTGCTTGGATTAACTAACTGCCCGACATTATCAGCTAAAAATAAAATTACGCTTTTTAAAATATGGGTATCTTTCACCCCTGCCCGATGCGCAATATCATTGAGCACAATCGAATCAAAAATTCCTGATAAAATAGTATCCTTCAAAGGCTCATCTGCCATAACAACACTGGGAAACCCGCCGTATTGTTCATACTCAAGATAATATTTATCAACCAACCTAGAATCCACAGGTACTTGCTTAGCTAACAGATACTCTCTAAAGGACAAGGGATAAATCTTAATCGCCACATAACGACCGCTTAATAAAGTCGCCAGTTCCCCAGAGAGTAAATTTGCATTAGAGCCTGTAATCACAATATCAGTGTTAAAGCTAACTCGGACGGCATTAATAATTTTTTGCCAACCGTCTACAAATTGGATTTCATCAAATAACAAATAAACCTTATTTTCACTGCCTTTAAGTTTCTCATTGATTAATTGGCTAAAATCATCCGCATTTTTGACCCACTGGTAATCAAAACTCTCAAAATTCAGATAAATAATATTTTCTGCACTAATTTGTTGAGACAGCAAATAATCTCGATATTGCATCAATAAAACAGATTTGCCAGAACGGCGAACCCCGGTTATCACTTTTATAAAATCTGAATCTTTAAATTGAATCAGTTGCTGTAAATATTTTTCTCGAGAAATCATTCATTATCCAATTTAGTATTTTATTTCCAATTTTAGCAAAATTAAAAAAACATTGGAAACTAATTTCCAATTAATTCTATAAATTCTAATTAATGGAAAATAAAAGCATTCTTTTAGAAAAATATACATTATTTGAAGCGTATTTCATTTTATCTAGTTTTTACAGATTTTTTAGAATAAATAATCAATTTATCATCAAAGAACAAACTCATAAATAAATGTTATAGATTTTATTCAAATGTCAATTCAACAAAAACACCTGTTATTGTTGAATAAATCTATATGAGCAAATTTGATTGTTTTTACCCCAGTTTTATTCAATAATATTGTCTATTATTTATTTCAATAAAAACCTATCAATAATATTATGCTGGTCATTTATTTTTGTATTTTATTGTAATTTATGTATTGACAATAATATTTTTATTCTAAATTTTAATTGATGCTTTTTAGATATTATCTCGTGTGTTTGGATAACTTTTAGTTATGGTTATAAGGTAAGTTAAAATTAGTCGATATTTTTCAGAGGGTGGGTATTTGTCGACTATTTCGTTACTGCGTCGTTGGCTATTTTTTTAGGAGGGTATTTTGACGGTTCAGGTAATTGGTTATGCTCGGGTGTCAACCAAGGAGCAAGATTTGTCTTTGCAGCTTGATGCTTTGAGTAAATATGGCTGTGATCGAATTTTTACTGATAAGCTAAGTAGTGTAAAAGAACGCCAAGGGTTAACGGATGCGTTAGGGTATTTACGCGACGGTGATACCTTGGTGGTTTGGAAGTTAGATAGGTTGTGTCGCTCCCTACCCGATTTGATTAAAATCAGTGAGCAAATTCGGACGGCGGGTGCACAGCTTGTGAGTATTACCGAGAGTATTGATACCAGCACACCTGCCGGTCGGTTGTATTTTAATATTTTAGGAGCACTGGGTCAGATGGAGCGTGAGCTGATTCAAGAGCGGGTAAAGGCGGGTCTTGCGGCAGCGCGTCGCCGTGGTAAAGTCCCGGGTAAGCCTAGGGTGAGTGAGGAGAAGTTGGAACTGGCTCGTCGGGAGTTGTCTGCTGGACGGACTTATCCTGAGGTGGCAAGAATTCTAGGGGTGCATCCGCAGACGTTGTATCGGCTGGTGCCTGTTAAGTCTCTCAATATTGCTTAATACAATGTAGCTGTTATTATGTAGATTAAATGATGACAAAAGTTGTTTCCATTAGTTTAATTCTATAAGATTACAACTGCATTTATTATAGAGGTTTTCTACTGCCATCTATCTGAATAGCCACCGATTTTGTAGACACCTTAAAATTAGATAAAATGGCTAATTTATGAGGTGATTATGAGCGGTAAACGATACCCTGAAGAATTCAAAATCGAAGCAGTTAAACAAGTGACAGAAAAAGGCTATAGCGTAGCAGAAGTAGCTACACGTTTAGGCATGATCACCCATAGCCTTTATGCTTGGATTAAAAGATACGATCAAGGTCAATCCAAAGCAACCAAAGACAAGATTCAACTGCCGAACTTGCTAGGCTAAAAAAACGGTCGTTTTATAGATATCTCACCCATTATCATTTTTAAAAATACTCGACTAAATTCCTTAGTGTGCTATTTTTCCGTTTTCTGTGGTGACCCCTAAGTGTATAGCTTATTTGGCTTACCAGTAAATATTAACAGTGGTCTTAATTCATTAACGCCACTACCGATTGATTATGATTTTTGATAATATCAGTCAAGGATAATGTCATTAGATGCCCATCTTTTACTACCACTTTGCCATTAATAATGGATAAATCCACGTTGGAAGGTGTGCAGAATACTAGTGAGGCGACTGGGTCGTGAATCGCACCGCCTGCCATGGCTAAGGTATCAGTACGAAATGCGATTATATCCGCACTCATACCTGCTTGTATTATCCCGATATCGTCACGGTCTAGGACATCTGCACCGCCACGTGTTGCCATGCGAAGCACTTCTCGAGCAGTTAATGCATCAGGTGCATCAATCACTCGACCCAATAGCATTGCTTGTCTAGCTTCTCCTAATAAATTACCACAGTCATTAGAAGCAGAGCCATCTACCCCTAATCCGACTGGTACATGTGCATTGAGCATTTTTTTGATAGGGGCAATACCTGATGCCAGTCGCATATTGGAGCATGGACAGTGAGCAACGCCAGTCTTAGTACGAGAAAATAAATCAATACCGTGATTGTCAAGTTTTACACAGTGGGCGTGCCACACATCCTGTCCCACCCAGCCTAATGATTCGGCATACTCAGCAGGTGTCATACCAAAGTTTGCAATGCTGTACGCCACGTCATTATCACTTTCTGCTAGATGAGTATGCATACAAACATGATATTCTCTAGCAAGTAGAGCAGTTTGTTTCATCAATTCTTGACTAACGCTAAATGGTGAGCAAGGGGCTAATGCAACCCGAGTCATCGCATGGCGATTAGCATTGTGAAACTGTTCGATAAGTCGCACACTATCTTTGAGCACAGCGTCTTCAGTTTCAACCAAGTTATCAGGTGGCAAGCCTCCTTTGCTTTCACCAACTGTCATACTGCCACGACAAGCATGAAACCGCATACCAATGGCGTGCGATGCTTCGATGCTGTCATCTAGACGTGAGCCATTGGGGTAAAGATACAGATGGTCGCTAGTTGTCGTGCAACCAGAAAAGATAAGCTCAGCCATCGCTGTTAATGTGGAATTGTAAATCATTCGTGGTTTTAAATTTCGCCAAATAGGGTACAGGGTTTGCAACCAACCAAATAATTCGGCATTTTGTCCTTTTGGTACGGCTCTCGTTAGACTTTGGAACATATGATGATGAGTATTAACCAAGCCGGGCAATACCACATGATGTGTTAAATCAATCTCTTCATCAACCTGTATATAATTATCGTGGATATATTTAACAATCTCAGTGGTTGTTCCTACCGCAGTGATTACATTATTGGTAATTAAAATGGAGGCATTGGCAATTTCACGCCCTTCATCGTCCATAGTAGCTAACATTTCGATGTTTTTTAATAACTTATAACCCATGATTATTCCTCTTTTATATTTTTCAATTGTGATAACACACCTTTCATAACTCCTAAAAATCATTTTGCAACTTTTATACCAGTATACAAAATATAATCACTAATTAAAAAATATGTATACAAAAGTATTTATAAAAAATTAAATGGCATATAAAATGCAAATATTAGTTCTATTGCTAATAAATAAATAACTAATAAATGAACCAAAACTGTGAGTATTATCATGTTTCCTGCTAATTCAGTTCAGCATAATCGCCCTGTTCGCTTTTATTTTCGTCAAGAGATATGTGAAATCATACCTAGTCATACCACTCAAACCGTTTTACAATTTTTGCGAGAAAGTTGTCGAGCTACAGGAACAAAGGAAGGCTGTGGTGAAGGCGATTGTGGAGCTTGTACGGTTGTTATTGGCAAGCTCGATGAACAAAATCAATTGCACTTAGAAGCGGTTAATGCTTGTATCCAATTTTTACCAACGCTAGATGGATGTGCTTTATTTACCATTGAAGATTTGCAAAATTTATCAGATGACCTTCACCCAATTCAACATGCGATGATTACGGCTCATGGCTCTCAGTGTGGATTTTGCACACCAGGGATTATCATGTCGTTGTGGGCAATGTACGAAAATAGTGCAAGTTGCCCAAATGAGGAACAAATACTAGATGCGTTATCGGGCAATTTATGCCGTTGTACGGGTTATCGACCGATAATTGATGCGGTTAAATTAGCGTATGAGTCGCCAAGAGTCACATTTGATAAAGCAAAAATCATTGATGCTTTACAGTCTTTACAGGCTTTACCATCATTAGTATTGATGGTTAAAGACCAGCAATTTTTTATCCCCAAAACTCTCGAAGCATTGGCTGAATTGTATAAGACCTATCCAAACGCTAGATTGCTCTCAGGTAGTACGGATATCGGGTTGTGGGTAACCAAACAACATCGACAGCTTGATAATTTAATTTTTATCAACCATATCCTAGCACTAAAAACTATTAATAACACAGCCGATTATGTGGAAATTGGGGCAGGAGTGAGCTTACAAGATGCGTTTACGGC
Source organism: Moraxella sp. DOX410 (assembly GCF_032248735.1). Lineage (NCBI taxonomy): Bacteria > Pseudomonadati > Pseudomonadota > Gammaproteobacteria > Moraxellales > Moraxellaceae > Moraxella > Moraxella sp. DOX410. Next base: position 27,439 of record NZ_CP135139.1, read on the forward strand.
ATTGATAGCACAAAATAGCGGTTGGCAAGAATTGGCTCGTCGATTTGCATCTAAACAAATTAAAAATGCAGGTACATTAGGCGGTAATATTGCGAATGGCTCGCCAATTGGTGATAGTATGCCTGCTTTAATTGCTCAATCCGCAAAGCTTGTATTACGCTGTGGTGAACAGGTTCGCAAATTAGCTTTGGACGAATTCTATATTGCTTATCAAAAAAATGCGTTGCAACCGAGTGAGTTTATTACCGCCATTCAAGTGCCGAATCACCAAAACTTACCTAATGAATTAAGTTATTTTGCTACTTATAAAGTTGCAAAACGCTTTGATGCCGATATTTCAGCGGTATGTGGGGCATATTTTGTGAAGTTAGATAAACAAAACAAAGTAAGTGAAATCCGAATTGTTTATGGCGGTATGGCAGAAATTCCTAAACGAGCCAAACATTTAGAAGCGGCATTACACAATCAAGAATGGCTGGAAGCGAATATTGACAATGCTCTGTCTAAGATTGAACAAGATTTTAGCCCATTGACCGACGGTAGAGCTAGTGCACATTATCGTTTATTGGTTGCCAAAAACTTATTGAAACGCTTTTATTTTGAGTCTCAAGTAATAGATGGGACTACAAACGAACCAAAGCTCATTCGTTTAACTCAAATCGCATAACAAAATCAAAAAATACAAGAAGGCTAAGAGAGAATAACCGCAATGAATGATATGACAGTCACCCAAAAAAATACCTATGTGGGCAAATCTATCACCCATGAAAGTGCCCATTTACATGTGTCTGGCAAAGCTAATTATGTGGATGATATTCCCGAAGTTGAGGGCACATTGTATGCAGGATTGGGCTTGGCAGAAATAGCTAATGGTAAGATTATCAACATGGATTTGTCAGCAGTATGGCAGGCTGAAGGTGTCGTGACCGTGCTGACAGGCATAGAATTATTACACAATAATTGTGGTCCAGTGGTCGCTGATGAGCCGATTATTGCAACCGATACGGTTAGCTTTTTTGGACAGGTGATTTTTGTAGTGGTGGCAAAAACCTATCAACAGGCTCAGCAAGCAAGCCGATTGGCGAAAGTAACCTATGAAGCGTTAGAACCTATTTTGACTATTGAGCAGGCAATAGCACGACAATCTTGGATTCTGCCACCTGTACAACTCACCGCAGGCGATGCCAATGCAAAACTTGCCGTTGCCCCTTATCGATTACAAGGGATGGCCCAAGTCGGCGGACAAGAGCATTTTTATCTTGAAGGGCAAATTTGCTATGCCTACCCAAAAGAAGAGGATATGCTTCAAGTGCTATGCTCAACCCAACATCCCACCGAAATGCAATTACTGATTAGCGAGGCTGTGGGCTATGGCATGCACCAAGTCAGTGTTGAAGTGCGACGCATGGGCGGAGGATTTGGGGGGAAAGAATCGCAATCAGCTCAATGGGCGTGTATTACAGCAATTTTGTCAGTTAAATTGAAACGTCCTGTGAAGCTACGACTTGACCGTGATACTGACATGATAGTCACAGGTAAACGCCATGGCTTTGCTTATCAATGGGACGTGGGTTTTGATGAGCAAGGGATGATTTTAGGCTTATATATTCAGTTAGCCTCTAATTGTGGCTCATCAACAGATTTATCAGGACCAGTAAATGATAGGGCGATTTGCCACGTTGACAATGGCTATTATCTCGATGCGGTCACCATTGACAGTCTACGCTGTAAAACCAATACCGTCTCCAATACCGCCTTTCGAGGCTTTGGTGGTCCACAAGGCATGTTCCCGATAGAGTACATCATGGATGATATTGGATATGCGTTAGATATTGACCCCCTCATTATACGTCAACGTAATTTCTATACCGCTATGTCTGAGCAAGCGGGTATTGATTTTTCTGCAGAAAACATCGACGAAATTGCCCCACGCTCCAGAACCCCTTACGGCACTTATGTCAAAGATAATATTTTACCTGACTTGGTGAGTAAACTTGCTGAGCATTGCGATTATTTCACTAGACGGGAAACTATCAAGAGCTTTAACGAGCAAAGTCCGATTATCAAAAAGGGCTTGGCATTAACGCCTGTAAAATTTGGTATTTCGTTTAATGCGACACTGTTTAATCAAGCAGGGGCATTGGTGCATATTTATACCGATGGCACAATCTTGGTGAATCATGGTGGCACCGAGATGGGGCAGGGACTATATAGCAAAATCCGCCAAATTGTCGCCGATGAATTTAGCCTTGATTTATCAAAAATTAGATTGTCAGCGACTGACACTGCCAAAGTGCCTAATACCTCAGCTACTGCTGCGTCTAGTGGTACAGATTTAAATGGTAAAGCAGCCCAAGCCGCCTGTATTAATATTCGCAATCGATTACAAACATTTGCCGCCGAATTAGCGAATACTAAGCCTAGTCAAGTGCAGTTTAAAGATGGATATATTTATGCAAGTGGACAATCTTGGCAATTTGCTGAATTTATCAAACTCGCTTATCAAGCTCGGATACAACTGTGGGATAGTGGTTTTTATAAAACGCCTGATATCCATTGGAATCCCGTGTTACGTTATGGCAGACCATTTTTTTATTTTGCCTATGGAGCGGCAGCGAGCGAAGTAGCCATAGATACTTTAACAGGAGAAAGTAAAGTGTTACGAGTCGATATTTTGCATGATGTCGGTAACTCGATTAATCCTGCGATTGATATTGGACAAATTGAAGGAGGATTTATTCAAGGCATGGGGTGGTTAACGTCTGAAGAACTGTACTGGGTGCCAGAAGGGCGCAAACAAGGACATTTATTTACCCATGCGCCATCCACTTATAAAATCCCAACTGCTACCGATATGCCGAAAATTTTTAATGTAAATTTGTACGATAACCAAAACCTTGAAAATACTATCCATCGTTCAAAAGCAGTGGGCGAACCCCCTTTTATGTTGGCATTATCGGTATTTTCTGCACTACGTGACGCGGTATCTGCAAGTATAACTACCCCAATCTTGCAAAATGGTATTAAAGTTAAGCCTTTTTTATCTGCACCTGCGACGCCTGAAGCGATTTTGCAAGCCATTGTCAATGCCAAACAGCTTGTGAATAGTCAAACGCATTTATCAAATCAATAATCTAAAGTTTATATAAATCAATATGATAAATGAATGGATAGACAGGCTTGCATTATGGCTCACACAGAATAGTGACTGTGTATTAGTCACTGTGATGTCAGTGATTGGCTCAGCACCTAGAGAAGTGGGTGCGAGTATGGTGGTACACCTTACAAATGACCCTCAACAAACAATTGAGAGCGTTGGTAGCATTGGTGGGGGGCATTTAGAGTGGCAATCGCTTAATATCGCTCAGTCGATGTTGAGTAACCAAAGCGAACCATCACTAATTATGGAACGATTTAATCTTGGTGCAAGATTAGGACAATGTTGTGGTGGTCGAGTTCTCGTATTATTTGAAAGAATTAGCCATTTAGATATCGACTTTTTTAACAATTTTCTTTATCAAACCCAACACGGGCAAACGCTGTATCGTTATTTATCCTCAAGTGATAAGCATTCAACATGGCAAATCAAAAAAGCAATAGAGACCGAACAGTCTAAAACATGTTATGAGATTATGCATCAAGATGGCTCTTGTTTAAATAATAAAGAAAATAATTGGCAATTCTCTCAAATTATTGAATCTACTCGCTTTCATGTATATCTATTTGGAGCAGGGCACATTGCTCAAGCATTAGTGAAACTGTTACTTCCACTTGCTGCGAAAGTACATTGGATAGAAACACGAGATTATCAAAATAGGATTGAGAATATTGATTTATCCCATGCTTACTTAGATTATCAAGAAACCCATATTCCTGAAAAACTTATCGAAACCGCTTTACCAAATAGTTTCTTTATTGTGATGACTCATGATCACGGCTTAGATTTTCAGCTTTGCCAAGCTATTCTCAAACGCCAAGTAAAACAACAAGATATTCGCTACTTTGGCATGATAGGCTCAACCACCAAGCGAGCTAATTTTGAACGGCGTCTACTTGCTAGAGGTGTTTCACCAGAGACTTTAACTTCCTTAATCTGTCCGATGGGAATTACGGGTATTCACAGTAAAGAGCCTAATCTCATTGCGATTGCTATTACCGCCCAGTTGTTGCAATACCTTTAAATTAGTTATACCTAGTCATTAATATCTCCTTGCTTTAAATCTGCATTGGCACATAAATTGCTTTCCATAAATACAATTATTTTTTTATATTGTATACAAATTATGTTAAATAAGGAGCATTTATGAAAATTATTATTATTGGTGCAGGTATTGGTGGCTTGAGTGCGGGGATTGGACTCAAAAAACAAGGACACCAGGTTACTGTTTATGAGCGTGTGGAAAAGATTTTGCCAGTTGGAGCGGCTATTTCGGTTTGGTCAAACGGTGTTAAATGCTTAAACTATCTGGGATTAAACGAGGAAGTCAAAGCCTTGGGTGGTAACATGGCGAACCTAGCCTATATTGATGGTTTCACCAATTCGGTGATGACCCAATTTAGTCTACAGCCCTTGGTTGAAGAAGCAGGTCAAAAGCCATACCCCGTGTCTCGGGCTGAATTACAAGCAATGCTAATGGAAGCTTTTGGTAAAGAGGATGTCAAACTAGGCATCGGCTTAGTCAATATTGAGCAGAATCTAGCCCAAAAAGATAGCAAAGTGGCAGCGTATTTCTCCGATGGTTCGTCTGATACTGCTGATTTGTTAATTGGAGCGGACGGTACACATTCATTTACTCGTAAATATATTCTTGGCAAAAAACTCGAGAGACGTTACGCAGGGTATGTGAATTGGAATGGTTTAGTGGAAATTGATGAATCCATCGCACCTGCTGATCAATGGACGACATTTGTAGGTGAAGGAAAACGGGTATCACTCATGCCAATAGCAGGTGGACGGTTCTATTTCTTCTTCGACGTACCATTACCTGTTGGCCTACCCAATGAAAGATATAATTATAAAACGTTATTAAAACAATACTTTACAGGTTGGTGTGAGCCAGTACAAAAACTTATCGACAAAATTGACCCTGCCAAAACTAACCGTGTCGAAATCCATGATATTGAGCCATTTGATACTTGGGTAAAAGGTCGGGTCGTCTTATTAGGGGATTCTGCTCACGGTACAACCCCTGATATTGGGCAAGGTGGCTGTCAAGCCTTAGAAGATTCGATTTATTTAACTCGTTCCTTAGCGATTAATACCAACAGTATTGACGATGCGTTGAAACGTTATGTCGAAGTGCGAGCACCACGAGCCAATCATTTAGTAATGGTCGCTCGCAAACGTTGCGGCGTGACCCATGGGGAAGATCCAGCCGCAACTCAAGCATGGTACGACGAACTTCGCCAAGAAGATGGCAAGCGAATATTACAAGGTATTCTCAATAATATTCAAGGCAATCCTTTAGATTAACATTAAGAAATTCACTTCAAAAAAACCCTGTTTTAACAGGGTTTTTTTATGGTCAATGATTAAACAAAAAGAAAATTATAGATATTGTATACAATAAAATAATTATTTTATGAAAAATTGTAAAAACTGGCATACTAATTGCTATCCCTTAAAGTAGTAACTAAAGCAGATACCTAGGAAAATCAGAGATGAATATAGCTGAATTTAATCAACTGCCGATGCAACAAGCAACAGAAATCTTAAGAAATTGTGTACAAATATCATCTTGGGGCGAGAATATTGTTGTACATCGTCCATTTATTAATAGCGAGAATCTATATAACTACGCTAAACAGCAAACAGAAACTTGGACATGGCAACAAATTAGCGAGGCGTTGGGCAATCATCCTCGAATTGGTGAGAAAAAAGCCATCCAATCCTTGAATGAAAGAGAACAACAATTCTCTAAAAACGAGCAAAGCAACGTTAACCTCACCAATGCAGTGCAGGATGCTCTATATAAAGGGAATGTAGATTATGAAAATAAATTTGGCTTTATTTTTTTAATTCGGGCATTAGGTCGAAGCACTGAAGAGATACTGGCTGAATTAAACCGTCGTCTTAACAATACGCCAGAGCAAGAACAACTTGAAGTTAAAGACCAACTTTCACAAATTGCACTTTTACGATTAAAACAGGAAGTAACTGCATGACTACATTAAGCACCCACATTTTAGACACCACGCTTGGACTACCTGCAAGTAATGTTCAAGTGAGTTTATACCAACTGCAAAACGAAATGCCACAGCTACTCAGCCAAGGAATTACCGATGAATCAGGCAGAATCAAGCAGTTTGAATTATCCAGTGATAATCGAGCGTTAGCAATAGGTGAGTATCAATTAGTATTTGCGACAGCTGAGTATTTTGCCAAGAATAAAAGAGCGTGCTTTTATCCGAAAGTGACAATCGACTTTGTTCTTGATGGCACACAAGCGCATTGTCATGTGCCATTGCTGATTAGCTCTTATGGTTTTTCGACTTATCGTGGCAGTTAGACAAAATCTTTAAAAAAAATGAGAAATAAAAGGGGATTATGATGACTATAAATACATTCACCACTATACGACCTGAAGACGAACAACTCGGTCTGACTAAAAACGTGGCTTATGGCTTGCAACACGTTTTAACGATGTACGGCGGTATCATCGCAGTGCCACTTATTATTGGTTCGGCGGCGGGATTAAAACCTGCCGAAATCGGAACACTTATCGCAGCAAGTTTATTTGTGGGGGGATTAGCTACGCTTTTACAAACCCTTGGTATTAAATACTTTGGGGCGAAACTACCTATTGTGCAAGGCGTGTCATTTGCCGGGGTGGCCACTATGCTGGCGATTATTACTACAGGTGGTAGTTTACCTATGGTATTTGGTGCGGTAATGGTAGCATCAGTGGTTGGCTTAATTATCTCACCTTTCTTTTCTCGTTTATTAAGATTTTTTCCGCCTGTGGTGACAGGGTCGGTCATTACCATGATTGGCTTGTCTTTAATCCCCGTAAGTATTCGCTGGATAATGGGTGGTAATCCAAAAGCACCAACATGGGGTGACCCTGGTAATGTTGGGTTAGCATTAGCAACTTTGGGTGTTATTTTATTACTCAGTATCACTCGTAATCCTTTGGTGCGTCGCTTGGCTATTTTGATAGCAATGGCGGTTGGGACAATCATTGCTGCGATGTTTGGTATGGTTGATTTTTCTAAAGTAGGTACAGGAGCATTCTTTGCCATTCCCAATGTTTTCCAATTCGGTGCCCCTGTCTTTGATGTAGCTGCCATTATCTCAATGTGTATTGTGACATTGGTCACCATGACAGAAACGACAGCAGACATTTTGGCCGTTGGTGAAATTGTGGGCACATCTGTCGATGAACGCCGTGTCGGTGACGGTCTGCGTGCAGATTTGCTCTCTAGTGCGATTGCTCCAATGTTTGGTTCATTTATGCAAACGGCATTTGCTCAAAACGTTGGTTTAGTAGCTATGACAGGAATTAAAAGTCGTTTTGTGGTGGCAACTGCGGGTGCAATTTTGGTGACTCTAGGTTTATTGCCTGTTTTAGGTCGTGTCGTGGCATCTATACCTATGCCAGTTCTAGGCGGTGCAGGAATCATTCTGTTTGGTAGCGTGGCAGCTAGCGGCATTCGTACGTTATCTAAAGTTAATTATGAAAATCAAAATAATCTCATTATTGTAGCAACTGCCATCTCGATTGGTTTAATTCCTGTGGTGAGCCAAGATTTTTATGAGCATTTCCCAGCATGGGTAAAAACTCTGTTTCATTCTGGAATTAGTTCAACTTGCATCACTGCTATTTTGTTGAATTTATTATTTAACTCTAAATTGTTAGCAAAAAAATCGACTACCCCATTAGCTGACACCGGAACGGCATCAACCTCATCTGCGGTGACTCATTATTAATTTTGAAAACTTTACACTTAATCATCTTTTGGAGGAAACAATGCAACAAACTTATTTAAAACATAAAAATTTATATTCGGCGATCTTATTAGCTTTAGGCTTACCGAGTATGGCGATTGCTACCCCTACCAACAATCCGCCTTTAACCCTAAATCATTTGTCAGGGTTGCAACAAGATTGCACCGTCACCAATAACTCAGTTGACAGTCTTGGTAAAGCCTTTAGCTGTGGTACTGTGAGTGGTGCAATCAAAACCGCCTATTATTCTCTTAATAACGCATATTTTGGTGGAAAAAGCCAAGATACCGTTGCAACAGGCGGTTACATCCGCTATGAAACTGCCCCCTTTTATGGCGTACAAGCAGCCGTTGGTTATGACATCCAACGTAGGCTTGATGATGATAATGGACATGCCGAAGTTAGTGAATTTAAAAATGATAAAGATGGTCTTGCTGAAGCTTATGTAAAATGGCAAAACGATAAAGCGCGTGTCACTGTGGGCAACCAGCGTTTGGATGTTCCATTTTTGGGGGATTACTCCGATTTTCGTATTTTGCAAAACCTGTATCAAGCCGCTGACGTCAAATTGGGTAACAATGATGACTTCATCCGAGCGACCAAAGTGAATAAATTCAAAAGCTATGGCGAAGACGAATTTTATAAAACCAGTCGTCAAAGTGCCATAAAAGAAACTGATGGTATGTGGTCAGTGGGTGCGGGCAAAAGTTACAAACTTGCCAATGGCAATCAGTTAAAAGGGCAAGTTTGGTATGAAGATTATGATGATTACACCAAACTGGCGTATGCACAAGGCAATTATGCGTTAGCCAATCATCCATTAAAGCCTGAGTTTGCCGTGCAATACATCACAGGCAAAGACCAAGGGAAAGCGTTAGCAGGCAACGTCGATAGCCAAATGTATGGGGCTATGCTTAGTCTAAAACCTACAAGCAATGCAACTGTCAAACTGGCGTATGACCGCATTCAACCACAAAGTGACGCTTATCGTAATGGAGCATTATTGACACCTTATAGCACAAACACTTCATCGAGTGTGATTTTTGCTCAGCCGTTTTTTACCAGTACCCAAGACTTGGGGGCAGGTAATGCTTATATGATTGGCGTGGATGGCAAATATGACGACCAAACCAACCTTGGGGCGAGATTGTCTTATATGGATTTAAAAGAAAGCAAAAACGTCGATAGCCGTGACCAAACTGAGTTGATGGTGTATGGCATCCATAATTTCTCAGGTAAATTAAAAGGGCTTAGTATCAGCAACTTTGCAGGGATTCAGCATTCACCCCGTTTTGATGGACGAGAAAACTTTTGGCAAAACCGTTTAATGTTGTCTGTGAAGTTTTAAACAATTGATTGCCAAGGAGAGCTATTGAAATTCATGACATAGGGATATAACAATATTAGGAAATAACAATCATAGGATAATATTTCAAAACACTCAAATAATAAAAAACTTTTATAACAATACTAAAAACCCATTAAGTCTAAATTCTTAATGGGTATTATTTTTGATTAACCTTAGCAAAATAGGTATAAAAAAGGGCATATTTATCATGCCCTTTTTTCCTAAATTATTTTCTCATAACTGGGATATTAAAATTCTACCTGCACTTGCCACTCATTAATATCCAATTCAATACAATTTATGCCTTCACCACCCACTCTGTCGACCACTAAAAATTGACAAACTTGATTTAAAGCCAAAAGCGGATGATGCCATGTACCAGCATGATATTGCACCCCTTGGTAATGACGAGCATAAAATGCGTGTAACTCATCAGCCGATTTTGGCTCATCACCTGCTTTGGCAACTACAACCAAATAATCTTGTTTATCCAAGCTAAAAAAAGCTTGAGAACCAAACGGATGATATTCCATCACTGACAGTACCGCAGGCAATGCGCGTGGCTGTGCCAAAAAGATGCTAAGTCCAACACTCCCACCATCATGGCTGACAGTGGCAAGTTGGTGATGACGCTCGGCAAAGCCTTGATTGATAGTAAAGCGATTTTGTGGTGTTGCTTCATTATCTTTATACAGCTCGATGACATCGCCAAACGGAGCAAAATCCGCTTTGGTCAACGGTTTGGCGGTTAGAGTAGTAGTTATATGTTTTGTCATATTATCCATTACCTTTAAGCAATTTTACCAAACAATTTAATTCGGCTAATCCCCCCGTCAGGAAAAATATTGACTCGTACATGAGTAATCGGTTTCTTCAGCACAATCTCGTTAAACTCATGCATACTATCGGCACTCAATTGCTGAGACTCAAGCAAGGTTTCCCAAAACATACTTTGGGTAATAAGAGCTTGCCTGGGCAAATCGGGAGCATATACAGCTTGAATCGATACTTTGTCAGGGAAATTACCTTTAAAAAATGCAGTATCGACCATGATTTTATTGACAATACCTGCTTGTCCTAACTTTAGAATACACCAGTCATTCCCTGGCTCACGACGGCGACGAGTCTCCCAACCTTCACCCATGTTTGGGGCTTTATTGGGTAGTAACAGATTACTTGCTTTACCAAAGTGGGCGTCGTTCCACGCAATCGCTTGACCGCCATTTAACGCACTTACCAAATCAATATCGCCTTGAGAATCAGTTGTTTCGGCAAAGACAATTTCACCGTACACACGCAAACGAGCAACACCACCATCAGGATAAATGCTTAAGCGAATATGGGTAATTACACTGTCTGTGTTTTCACTTGCGATATAATGATGAGAATTACCTTGAAGGCTTACCATATTGGTGAGCGGTTGCCAGCTTTGTTGTGTCCAAAAATCTGCATTTTCATTATCATTAGCTTGTTCAAGCTTGATACCTTCAATTTGACATGCAGGCGGAAAGTTACCCGTAAAGTTGCTAGTATCAATGTCAAAACCCTGGATTTTGGCAGGTTTGGCAAGCTTAATTACCAAATAATCATTACCTAAATGGCGTTTACGACGGGTCTCCCAACCGTCCATCCATTTACCATTTTCATCATATTTGCCGACGATAAATACTGCAGGTTCAGCATTTAAGATTCGTTCCTTAACCGCAAAAAACTCATCACTGGCAAATAACGCTTTTGCTCCAAGGCGGTCATCAGCAACGTTAATCAGATTGGTAAAATCGGGTAAAACTGGGGTCTCAATTACAGAAGGTTCGCTCATTTATTAATCCTTGAAGTTCATTAAAATAACCAATTAAATGTGTTTTCGCTAGTCGCTGGGTGCTGTTCGTACCAATGTTTGGCGATTTCATCACGACGACAAATCCATACATCAGGCTTACTGGTGATATAGTCGATGAATTTTTTAAGAGCGACAATACGTCCTGCACGACCAATCATGCGACAATGTAAGCCAATCGATAGCATTTTTGGCGTTTCTTGTCCCTCTTCATACAGAGTATCAAAGCTATCTTTTAAATATTGATAAAACGGCTCAGCATTGGTATAACCTGGGCTCGATGCAAAACGCATATCATTAGTTTCAAGCGAATAAGGAATAATAAGCTGTGGACGAGTGAAAATTTTGTCGCCTTCAGTCACTCGCACATTGAGCCAGTAGGGAAGTTCATCAGCATATGAATCTGAGTCATATTGATAACCGCCTTGAGCCACTACTAATTCACGAGTATTGGGACTATCTCGTCCTGTGTACCAACCGATTGGCTGAAGACCCATCATTTTTTTAAAAATTTCCGTCGCTTCACTGACATGGCGGGCTTCGGTCTGTCTGTCCATCAGCTGATGATTGACCCAACGCAAGCCGTGACTTGCCACTTCATGCCCATCTTGAAGCACTCTCTCAAGGATATGCGGGGTGCGAGCAACCGACATGGCACACGAAAACGTCGTAAGTTTTAAGTCATGGGCTTTAAACAAATCCAGCACCCGCCACACGCCGACACGGCTACCATACTCAAATGCTGACTCTACTGATTGATGGCGATTAGGAAAAATCTGTGTGCCCAAAATATCCGACAAAAACATCTCAGAGCCAGCGTCACCGTGCATGACTGCATTTTCTGCCCCTTCTTCAAGGTTTAGCACAAACTGCACCGCAATTTTTGCCCCATTTTTCCAGTTGGCTTTGGGCGGATTGTCGCAATACCCCTTCAAATCTCGGGGATAATGCGGTAGGTCAATGGGGGTAACGTGCTTAAATTGCGGTGTGGACATAGTCGCTCCTAATGATAAAAACTGCGAATTTATTTATCGCCTAGTTTGTTAAATAATTCGTTAAAATTTGGCGGTTGTTTGGGTTGTGGCTCAATCAGTAACTGCTCGGCAAGTTCGGATAAATGTTCTGCCATATCATTTTTAAGTAACGCTTTATCGGTCTGTTGTAGCAGTTTGATTAAATCAAAATGGCAATGATTATCACATTGCATGGTCGTCGGATTGCTATACATGGCAATGGCAAGCGACGTGCGAGCAATCAGTTGCTCAATTAAAGTAATCAAAGTCACATTGTCGGTAAATTTGGCAAGTTGAATATGAAAATCGCCTGAGAGTTTATTGGCAAGTCCGTACTCGGCTTTGCGTAATGCCACCATTTCAGCATCACAAATTTTATTTAACGTATTAATTTGGGACGTGTTTAGCGGTAACTCTAATAAATCAATCACCCCAAGTTCCAAAATTTTACGGGTGGTAAAAATTTCATTAACTTGCGGTTTGCCCATTGACGCCACAAAACAACCCCGATTCGGTAATTGCACCACTAACTGCTCATAAATCAATCGTTGTAGAATCTTACGCACTCGAGTACGGCTAACATTAAAACTTTTTGCTAATTCATCTTCAGGCAAATGCGTGTCAGGCTTGAGATAATGCTCGTGAATCGCCCGAAATAGCATTTGGTACATTTGGTCATCAGTGGTTTTGGTTGAGTCGCTCATAATAATTGCCTTAAAAAGTGAAAAATCTAAGTCTGTTTAACCACTATTATGCACCGAAACGATGCAAGTCTCCCAAAAATGGCTTAGCAATTGGGAACGCCAAATCACCATGCTTACTGGTTTTTAAATTCATACCGACCATTGCTTCAATCAGTTTCACTGCACTTTTTACCCCATCAATCACAGGAATACCCACCGCTTGCTCAATCGTATCAGTCAAATGGGACATCCCACCACAGCCCAACACAATCGCCCCTGCACCATTATCACGGGCTTGTATTGATTTGCTGATTATTGCTTTGAGTGCGGTGTCATCTTCTAAGGCGAGTACAGGCAAATCGACTGCCAGTACTTGAGGGCAAAGATGTCTATAGCCGTATTGTTGAAGCAAATGTTTAGCGATAATTACGGTGCGTTGTAGGCTCGTTACTACAGCAAACTGCGTACTTATCATGCTTGCCATCACAAAGCCAGCTTGAGCAATGCCAATCACAGGTTTGTCGGTCAGTTCTCTCACTGCCCAGATATTGGGGTCACCAAAACACGCCAAAATCATGCCGTCCGCCCCTTCGCTATCCGCCTTTCTTACTTCTTCAGCAACTCCGACAATGCTCATCGCTTCATCAAAATGCGACTCAATCGACACAGCTCCATGTTTTGGCGTTCTACCGACGATTTCTGTGCTTGCATTAGCAACAGCTTGGGCACTCTCCTGCATCTGCTCGGTCATGTGTTGACTGGTGTTGGGGTTGATTAAATGGATTTTCATAGCAAACCTACGATTAAAATTTTTCAGTAATTGTATACAATAATATTTTATATTTCAAATTAATTATTTTATATGTAGAAAAGCTTATTTCAATTTCTATGCCAAAAACAGCGTATTATCAACATTATAAAATATGTGGCATGAATATTGCTCGTTAAATTGTACGTTATGTAATTTAATATTAGACTTTATTGTATACAAATAATCATTGAAGTTAGTGGCATCACAAAAGGAGTAAGTCATGCTCGACAAATCTGCCATCATCGCCCAAACTCCATCTAGACCTATCATATCTCAGTATGGTACGGTGCATCAGTTACCAACTGGCTATAGCGACCGCTTATATAATGAAGACCTTGCTCCATTAGTGGCGGGTAAAGACCGAAGCAGTCGCCAAGATTGGAACTGGTACAACATCTTTGCCTTTTGGATGTCAGACGTGCATAGCGTGGGTGGTTATGTGTTTGCAGGTAGTTTGTTTGCGTTGGGGATTCAAAGTTGGCAAGTGCTGTTGGCATTAATTGTCGGCATCATGATTGTGCAAGTCCTGTGCAATCTAGTGGCAAAACCTAGCCAACAAGCGGGCGTACCATATCCAGTGGCATGTCGTATGCCGTTTGGGGTATTTGGGGCAAATTTGCCTGCGATTATTCGTGGTTTAATTGCGGTAGCATGGTATGGGGTACAAACTTTTTTGGCTTCAAAATCACTAGAAATTATCTTGCTATGGGCAATGCCAAGCTTGAAAAGCTTAGAACAAACCAACTTGCTTGGGCTAAATTTGCTCGGTTGGCTCGCCTTCATGGTGATGTGGGTACTTCAAGCTTTGGTGTTTTGGCGAGGAATTGATACCATCAAAAAATTTATCGATTGGGCAGGACCTGCGGTGTATGTAGTGATGCTTGCGTTAATGTGTTGGATTGTCAATCGTGCAGGATTAGCAAATATCAATTTAAACTTAGCTGAAGTAAAATATCATGGCATGGATTCTATTTTACCAACGATTACGGCGATTGCCTTAGTGGTGTCGTACTTTTCAGGACCGATGCTCAATTTTGGAGATTTTGCTCGCTATGGCAAAAGCTACGATGACGTCAAAAAAGGCAATTTTTGGGGGTTGCCGATTAACTTTACCTTATTTGCCTTGGTGACGGTAGTCATTACGTCAGGTACAATTCCTGTATTTGGTAAAATGCTAACTGATCCGATTGATACGGTCTCTCGCATTGATAATGTGACAGTTATGTTATTGGGTGCCCTAACCTTTGTTACAGCTACCATCGGTATCAATATCGTAGCGAACTTCGTTGCTCCTGCCTTTGACTTTTCAAACGTTTCACCAAGAAATATTAGCTTTCGCATGGGTGGCTTTATTGCAGCGATTGGTGCAGTGTTTATCACGCCTTGGAACTTATTTAATTCACCACAAGTGATTCATTATACCCTTGATATTTTAGCTGCCTTTATCGGTCCACTATTTGGGATTTTGCTGACTGATTTTTATCTCATCCGTAAACAAGAGATTAAAGTGGATGATTTATACACTACTGACCAAAGCGGTGCTTACTGGTATAGCAACGGCTGGAATCCTAAAGCGGTAATGGCTTTAATCCCTGCGGTAGTGGTGGGTGTGGCGATTACCTTGATGGGCTTAAAAGAGTTGGCGGATTTTAATTGGTTTATTGGGTGTGGTCTAGGTGCAGTCATGTATTATATATTGATGCCAAAAACCAATAATCATTAAAAATTGAGATCAGCACAGAAAACGGAAAAAATAGGACTGTCAGGACTTTTGTCGATTATTTTTAACTATCTTTTACTTGTCTAAAAAACGGTCGTTTTTTAGATATCTCATTCTGGGCAAAAAATAAGAGCTTTTAGCCCCCATTCTTGTATAGCAAGTTGTCAATCAAACAAATGCTAACTATTCTTAACAGCAAAAGTTTTTAATGAGCAACGCGCAGTAGCACTTGGGGTTCAACTTTTGCGATTTTCAGCAGAACGCTAGCCGCTTTTGATGGATAGCGTTTTCCTTGCTCCCAAGCTTGTAAGGTTCGGACTGACACACCTAGAATTTCAGCAAATTCTCGTTGTGATAGTCCCACATTCTGTCTGGCTTCAATGGCTTCGTTAACAACAGGTTGCTCACGTACTACACCTTGCCCGGCTTTAGCTTGTCGGACACTTTCAAGCAATAATGCCCCGAGCTCATCCCCGGTAAATTCATGGTTAGCCAAGTTAATAGTATCTAAGTCTTTCATGCTTTTTATTGCCATGTGTTTAACTCCTTTACCAAGTCTTTTAGTATATGAGCAGGAATATTTTCGGTTTTCGCCTTGGCATAAACCAATAGCATAAAGATTTTACCGTTTTCTAAGCGATTATAATAAATCACTCTAACACCACCGCTTTTACCACCACCTTGCCTAGCAAAACGCACCTTACGAACACCGCCACTTTTTGGAACGACATCACCAATATCAGGATTTTGGCTAATCATGGTATGGAGTTCGCCCTGTTCTTCTTTGGTTAATAGGCTATCAACCATTCTTATATACAAAGGCGTTTCAACAATGGTAAACATAAATAATCTCACATACTACATTGTAGTAGTATAACAGACTATGCATTTAAAATTAACCTCAAAATTTAAATGCTATAGGCTTAAAAAAACAGGTAATACGAAGGTTATTCAGAATTTAGCAAATCTACCCCTGCCTTTTTTAACTCCCCTTTCGCCGTCACATAGTGATATAGCGTACTACTGGGAATATCGCCTAGTTCCCTGCAAATCGCTGGGATACTCTTGGTTTGGTCTTGCATGAGATGTTGGGCATAGCGAAGTTTCTCAGCGGTCATGATTCTAGGCCTGCCACCTTTTCGTCCTCGAGCCCGAGCTGCTGCAATCCCTTCTTTCACCCGCTGGCGGATAATGTTACGTTCCATCTCAGCAAACGCCGCTTGAATTTGTAAAAACGCTCGACCTGCAGGGGTTGTCGTATCCATTGGTGAGTTAATCGCTTTAAAGCCAATGTCTTTTTCTGCCAGCTCATCAATGAGTTTAATCAGGTCACTGGCTAACCGCCCTAACCGATCTAAATCCAAAACAACCAACACATCACCTTTTCTTAAATAGTTGAGACACTCATCCAAGCCTTTACGTTGGGAATTACTGCCTGATGCTTTGTCTTCAAAAATCCGTTCACAGCCAATTTCTGTTAACGCATCAACTTGACGATCTAGTAACTGTTTTCCTTCCGATGTGGATACTCGAGCATAACCGATGAAACCCATGGTGTAATTCTCAAGATAAATTATATGTTGTCGTGAATAAAATTTATCATAACTTAAAGTTATGATAATTTAAAATATTAAAAAATAAAAATTGTGCATTATAATTGATTTTCGTAATTTATCGTTATGATAAAAAACTTCAAAATTTACGCAACTGTTTACCTTGAAAAAAAGTTACAGATAGCTGATTGGCAAGGCAAGCAACTCTGTCTTGCCTGTATGATTAAGCATGAATAGCATCGGCTCATCACTTGCTGGTGCCAATTGTAGTGGGTCGTCAAAGTTGATGTGTTGATAATATTTACCTTGACTCTGTGCAATATGCTTGAGCAAGGTTGATTTACCGAATTTTCTGGCGCCTGTCACTATAATGGCAGGGCATTGAGTGATAAGTGTGGCTAAGATTGAATGAAGATGATTGGGATATACATAAGGAAATCATTCTAAATTTAGTTCAATTTCATATTGTAAATGAAATTGAACTAAAAATGACTTAATAAAAAACTATGACTGTGGCAATTTGCCACACTTTTTTATTTGGAAATAATCGCTATTTGTTGCCTAATCTTATATACTATCATACACGTTTTTGAATGGTATCGAACACAAATGATAAATAAAAACACTAAGATAATAGCCGTTGCTAACCATAAGGGCGGCTGTGGCAAAACGACGACCGTGGTTAATCTTGCAGCGGAACTCGCTAAACTCGGTTCATCCGTGCTTGTCATTGATCTTGACCCACAAGCTAACGCTAGCCTACACATTGGAAAAGAACACCCTAGTGAAGTCAGTGTGACTATTGCAGAATTACTATTGTCAGAGCCCGAGAAGCTACCCCTTGCAATTCATGAAGATACTTATCTTGAAGGGGTATCTTTAATTTACGGTTCTTTAGCACTAGGCATGACAGAAGATAAGCTAAAAGAAGACACACCGCGTCCTTCTGAAGAGTTGCGTGACAAAATATCACCACTTATAGGTTTGTATGATGTTATTTTGATTGATTGTCCACCCAGTCTTAAACTTTTGACCAGTAATGCTTTAGCAGCTGCGACCGATTTAATTATACCGATAGAATCGGGATCACAGTACGGTATGTATGGCGTGACTGACTTAACACGTCATCTACAAAAGATTCATCGTATAAATCCTAATCTGAACTTACTGGGTGCATTACTGATTCGCCATGATGAACGTCAAACCGTCTGTAAACTGATTGAAAGCTCAGCCAAAGAACAAATTGGAAAGCTCATTCCAGTTAAGATTCCAACCAGTACCAAAATTAACCAAGCTGCCATGGCGCAGACCAGCATTCAGAAAATCGACCGTTCCTCCAAAGTCGCCCGCGAATTTCGTAAATTAGCTGTTTGGGTAGCAAATGAGCTATACCTCAAAACAGATAATTCTGATGTAGAACTCCAGGCTACTGAAGGAGTTGATGATGAGTAAAGATATAAAAACATTATTGGCTCAAAAATTAGCTGATAACAACGCCCGTCATGCCAATGCCAACCAATCGACCTATTTAGATGTCGGTAATGAGTTAAAACGATTACCACTTGATAAAATCAAGTCTAATCCCTTTCAGCCCAGAACAGTATTTGATGAAACAGAAATCGCCAATCTTGCAGAATCCATCAAAGAAATGGGACTGCTACAACCCATTACCGTACGAGAAACAGGCTTAGGCGATTATGAGCTGATTGCAGGGGAACGCCGTTTTAAGGCTCACGAACTTCTTGGCAAAACCCATATCGATGCGATTGTGTCACGAGCAAGCGATAGCGAGATTGCCATTTTAGCACTCGCCGAAAATGCCAGTCGTGAAGATTTGTGCGATTATGAAATCGCTCAAGCACTGCGTAATATCGAGAAACATTTTCCCAATAAATCTCGTCTTGCTGAAGCTGTCGGTCTTGACCGCAAAGAAATGTACCGCTATCTTGCCTATCACGACTTACCAACATCATTTTTGAATAAGGTTGCTACCAAGCCAAAATTATTATCCCGCTCGGCAGCGTATGACATTAAGCAGGTATTGAATCAATTCAAGTTTTCTGAACAACAAACTGATGAAGTTCTAAGTCGTGTTTGGGAGTTACTAGAGTTAGGTAAGTTGGAGCAAGGCAGAATTGCAGAATTTATTCAAAGCGAGTCTTTAAAAGAACTTAAATCACAAATTTATTGTCCACCAGTTGCTGCACCTGACATTAAACCGATTTTGTCAGGAGGTAAACCCATTGGAAAATTTCATCACAAAGGCAAAAAGTATTTGGTCGAAATCAATGCCAAAGACTTAGACCAACAACAACGCACTGAGATTGAGCAATTTATCGAAATGTTAATGACAAAAAATGTGTCATCTTAAACTTTCTATCCAAAAAAGAAAAACTGTGGCAATTTGCCACACTTTTTAACTAATCATGAAAAATCGAAACTGTGGCAATTTGCCACACTTTCCAAACAAGAGAAAATTATCAATGTCTTTAACCGAGCAAACCAGCGAACAGAGCTACCAAGACTGGCTCAATCAGCTCAAAACACAGATTCGCTCATCTCAACAACGAGCTATACTTGCGGTTAATCAAGAACTGGTGCTGTTATATTGGCAAATCGGACAAAACATCCTACAACGTCAAGACCAACAAGGTTGGGGTGCAAAAGTTATTGACAGACTATCCAAAGACCTATCCACCGAATTCCCAGAAATCAAAGGTTTTTCTACTCGCAACCTAAAATATATGCGTAAGTTTGCCGAAGCATGGCAAGATAAGCAAATAGTGCAGCAGGCTGTTGCACTATTACCATGGGGTCATAATCTTGTACTATTGGATAAATTTTCTCACAATGAAACAAGACTATGGTACGCCCAAAAAGCCATTGAACATGGTTGGTCACGCAATGTCTTAGTCCATCAAATAGAAAGCGGTCTGCTAGAACGCACAGGACAAGCCGTCAATAATTTTTCGCAGACATTGCCAGAGATACATTCAGATTTGGCGACCCAAACTTTCAAAGATCCTTATATTTTTGACTTTCTCAGCTTAGGCGAAGCCTATCATGAACGAGAATTAGAAACCGCTTTAACCCAGCATATTATGGCATTTTTACTCGAGTTAGGGACAGGTTTTGCGTTTGTTGGCAAACAGCGGCATATTGAAGTTGGTGGTGACGATTTTTATATCGATTTGCTTTTCTATCATCTGCAACTTCGCTGTTACGTTGTCATCGAATTGAAAACAGGCGATTTTAAACCTGAGCATATCGGGCAACTCAATTTCTACGTGACTGCAGTCGATAGGCAATTCAAAACCGAACATGACACACCAACAATAGGCTTGTTACTTTGTAAAAGTCGTAACGAAGTCGTGGTTGAATATGCACTCAATCAAAACCCCCAACCGATTGGCGTTGCAGTTTATCAATTAGAAAAAATGTTGAACGAGTTAGAATTAGACAAATAAAACTGTGGCAAATTGCCACACTCTCCAAAAAATAAGAATACGGACATTCCCATGAGCAAAGTTTACGAATCTGACAGCGAACAAATGGCTATCGAACAACTTCAAGCCATCGGCTATCGCCACGTTTATGGCGTCGATATCGAACCCTATGGCATCGAACCCCTACGAGCCTATAGCCAAGTTTTGCTCCAAGACAATGTCCTACAAGCTATCGCTACCATCGACCCACAACTCACCCCAGAACAATGCCTTGAAGCGTATCAGCCAACATAACCAACTCACCACACCCAATAATGTCTGCAATAATTTAGCCTTTCACCGTTGGCTTACCGAAGGCATCGCCCTAGAAATCCACAAGGACGGCAACAGTCAAGGCAAGCAGGTCTGGTTAATTGACTGGAACGAACCGAGCAACAACGAATTTTTGGTCATTAACCAACTCACCATCACCCATGATAGCCCCAAAGGCAAATATAAACGCCGACCCGACCTTATTTTGTATATCAATAGCATTCCGCTCGTCGTTATCGAACTAAAAAACGCCACCGATGCCAACGCCACTATTCAAGGCGCGTATAACCAAATCCAAACCTACCAAGCCCAAATCCCCCAACTATTTACCTACAATGCGTTCTGCGTGGTATCAGACGGACTAGAGGCCAAAGCAGGGACACTTTCGGCGGATTTTAGCCGTTATATGACATGGAAAACCAAAACAGGCGACACAGAAGCCCACCGCCACGAGCCACAACTTAATGTCTTAATTCAAGGTTTGCTTAACCCAGTCACACTACTAGATATGGTACGGCATTTTATTGTCTTTGAAGCTAAAAAAACCGAAGACAAAAACGGTATTATCATCATCGGTAATATTAAAAAATGGCGGCATATCATCAGTATTATGCGGTTAATAAGGCAGTATTATCAACCATCCGAGCGAGTAGTGAAAATAGTGATGAGGATGACACCCCAAAAAATAATCTTAGTAACAAAAAAGCAGGCGTCGTTTGGCATACTCAACGCTCGGGAAAATCCCTGTCAATGGTGTTCTATACAGCCAAAATCGTGCTTGCCATGAATAACCCAACCGTGGTTATATTGACCGACCGTAACGACTTAGACGACCAGCTTTTTGCCACATTCTCGGCATCGGTTCGATTGCTTAGGCAATCTCCAAAACAAGCCGAAGATCGAGAGCAGCTCAAAGAACTAATTAAAGTCAATTCTGGCGGTGTCATTTTTACTACCATTCAAAAATTCCAGCCAGAAGACGGTAGCAATGTCTATGACACGCTGTCCGAACGCCATAACATCATCGTCATCGCCGACGAAGCACACCGCTCACAATATGGCTTTGCCGCCAAAGAAGTCGATGTCAAAAACGATGCTGGCGACGTGACAGGCAAACGCACGGTTTATGGTTTTGCCAAATATTTGCGTGATGCCTTACCCAATGCCACTTATCTAGGCTTTACAGGCACACCGATTGAAAAAAACGATGTCAACACCCCAGCGGTGTTTGGTGATTATGTTGATATTTACAACATCTCCCAAGGCGTTGAAGATGGGGCAACGGTGCGGATTTTCTATGAATCACGGCTTGCCAAAGTGGCGATTAGTGACGAAGGCAAAAAATTGATAGCCGACTTTGATGAAGAATTTAACGAAGATGAACTCACCGCCACCCAACAAGCACGAGCCAAATGGGTCAAAGCCGAAGCCTTAATCGGTAGCCATGACCGTATCCAAGCGGTCGCTGCCGACATCGTACAACATTTTGAACAACGCCTATTTGCCAATGCCAACCAAGGTAAAGGCATGATTGTTGCCATGTCTCGGCGGATTGCAGTGGATTTGTACAATGCGATAATTGCATTACGCCCAGCGTGGAGCGGTGGTGATTTATACGACGGCGTCATCAAAGTGATTATGACCTCATCGGCAGCAGATGGGGCAGCTCTTGCCAAGCATCATACAACGAAAAAAGACCGCCAAATTTTAGCCAACCGTATGAAATACCCAGAGGATAAGCTCAAACTGGTTATCGTGCGGGATATGTGGCTAACAGGCTTTGACGCTCCCAGTATGCACACGCTTTACATCGATAAACCGATGAAAGGTCATAACTTAATGCAAGCGATTGCCCGTGTCAATCGGGTGTACAAGGATAAAGCAGGGGGCTTGATCGTTGATTATCTGGGTATTGCTGCCGATCTGAAAGAAGCCTTGAGCTTTTACTCAGATGCTGGCGGTAAGGGCGACCCAGCCGTGGTGCAAGATGAAGCCGTCATTATCATGAAAGAAAAACTGGAAGTGTTAGACGGCATTATGCACGGTTACGACTATCACAAATACTTTACCTCAGACACCGCTGAAAAACTCAAAATCATTCTCGAATCCGAAGATTTTATCTTAGGCATTGAGCAAGGGGAAGGAAAGACCCGTTTTATTCGTGCCGTAAGCTCGCTCAGTCAATCTTTTGCCCTAGCCGTACCCCATCCTACCGCAATGGAAAATGCACCCCTTGTAGCGTATTTCCAAGCGGTTAAAGCATGTCTTGCCAAATTTGACGAAAATTCACCCAATCCAATAGGGATTAGCGACACCGAATTAGAAACCAGAGTCAGACAAACAATCGACCAAGCCTTGGTCAGTGAAAAGGTCGTCGATATCTTTAATGCCGCTGGTATTCAAAAACCTGACATCTCTATCTTATCTGATGAATTTATGGAAGAAATGCGAGATTATGAACACAAAAACATCGCTCTAGAAACTCTTAAAAAACTACTGAATGATGAAATAAAAGTGCGAGAGCAACACAGCGTTACCCAAGGCAAAAAGCTCATGGAGATGCTCAACAACGCTATCAAAGGCTACCAGAACAAAGTCTTAACTGCAGCTGAAGTAATTGAAGAGCTTATTAAGTTAGCCAAAGAAATCAAACTATCTGACAATTTAGCCAATGAACTTAAACTCACTAATTTTGAATATGCGTTTTACTCTGCGGTTGCCGAAAATGACAGTGCCAAAGAACTCATGGGTAAAGATAAACTGCGAGAACTCGCCATTGTTTTAACATCAACCATTCGTAATAACATAAGTGTTGATTGGACAATCAAAGAATCTGCTAGAGCCAAAATTCGTACTGTCGTAAAACGTTTGCTCAGGAAATATGGTTATCCACCTGATATGGAGCTTTTAGCTACAGAACTCGTATTACATCAAGCAGAGGTAATTGCTGATCAATTAGTTAGCTAAAAAAGCTCTATATTTTATTTACTGTTTTTGATAAAAAAATAAGACGACGTTTCATTACCTCACTATTTTAATGAGAAAATTAGGTTTTTAATGTTTTTAAATACTTTTAATAGTTTTTAAACAAGCCGCAAGTCGCCTACACCAAGGCTTATATAAGATATTAGACGACGTTTAGTTACCTATAAGACGACGTTTAGTTACCTATAAGACGACGTTTAGTTACCTATAAGACGACATTTAATTACCCATAAGACGACGTTTAGTTACCCATAAGACGACGTTTAGTTACCTTAAATAAAGATATCTAAATATATATTATTAGACGACATTTAGTTACCTTAAAATTTTTAAAATAATAGGACGACAAATTGTTACCTCAGGATTGATTCAGATAAATTTATTATAAGACGACATTTTATTACCAATTTAATTCCTAATGATTCATATAAAACGCATAATATATCTGTTGCGTTTAAACGACATAAAAAATATAATCGTCTTAAATAAGTTTTTAAAATAAACTCAAATGTCTAAATCTTCAACTCAAAAAGATATAGTCGTTAAGTCTAATAGACTTAATTCTGCACTTCAAAATTTAAGCCTAGCTGAAATACGAATTATCCAATTAGCGATTGTAGATGCTCGTGAAAGTGGAAAAGGTCTAGATCCATCTACGCCTTTAACAATTAGTGCGTCACGCTATGTAGAGGTATTTGAAACTACGCGACAAAATGCCTATATGAGGATTAAAGAAACTGAAGAGACATTGTTTAATCGCCGATTTAGCTTTATTGATGAAGATGGTCTACTGGTAAAAAGTCGTTGGTTGTCTCAAGTGCGGTATTTAGATAACCAAGGTGAAATTGAATTATCTTTTACGCCAGCGGTAGTCAAGGGAATTAGCAGAATTGATGGTGCAGTTGATTTTTTTACTCAGTATTCTTTACAACAAACATCTGGTTTGGATAGCGCTTATTCAACTCGGTTATATGAATTACTTGTTCAATGGAAAGCGGCAAAAAAGACCCCTTTATTTGAATTAGAAACATTTAGAGCGCAGTTAGGATTGCAAGAAAACGAATATGCTAGGATGTTTGATTTTAAAAAACGTGTCTTAGATATGGCGGTTAATGAAATTAATAAAGTGACTGACTTAAAAGTGTCCTACCAACAAATTAAAGAGGGACGGAGTATCATAGGATTTATTTTTACGGTAACTTTAAAAAATAAAGAAGCACCATTAAAGGATGTAAAACGTGATACCAATACCCTCGATATGTTCGTGCCAATGACCGATAGTCAGCGTTACCATTTTGCAAAAAAGTTATCCAAGCTTCATGAATTATCTTACCTTGCTAAAGGGGAGGCAGGTCGAAACTATGACGTGTTTGCCGAACAAATTGCCAATGAGCTTTCAGATCCTGAGCGAGTTAAGTTTTATGAAAAGTACTTAGTGCAAGTAGGATTTAAAAAATCAATTTGAAATTTAGGATTAATGAAATTAGCATAGTCATACCAATTATCAATATGACGACCCTATTATGACCGTCACCATCCTTCACCGACTCGAAGCCCAAAGCTACCAACCCATTCCTTTGTTTTTAGAAGCCATTCCAGCAGGATTTCCCTCACCTGCTGAAGGGTATGTTGAAGAATGTGTGGATTTAAATGACTTGTGTATCGATCATCCTAATGCCACTTTCTTAGTCAGAGTCGATGGGTTGTCGATGATTGATGCCGGTATCTATCCCAATGACTTGCTGGTGGTGGATCGGAGTCTTGAGCCCCAACATGGCGACATTATCGTCGCTCGCTTATTTAACGAATTCACTGTTAAAGAGCTCAATCTTTATCCTTATCCAAGTTTAATTGCCCATAACGAATCCTTTGAAGACATTACCTTAGTCGGTGAAATTGACTTTGAAGTATTTGGTGTGGTCACTAATGTCATTCGCCCCATTGGTCGCGGCACTAAACGTCCTATCTACAAGTAAGTTTTCATTTCATCTAATTTCTTATCGCTGTTTACAACTCACACGACGGTCATTGTCGTTTAGTCGTCATTTGTCATTTTGATGACTTGTCTTTTTGCCTAAACTAGTCTTAATTATTTTTGCCATTGTTATGAACCCTTATGTACGCCTTAATTGATTGCAATAGCTTTTATGAACCGTCCCGGGATTGTCGGAGACCTAAAACTCTGAGACAATGCCCTTATGAAAAGCAAACAATACTCAACTGAAGTCAAGACTCGAGCTGTAGAGTTACTCATCGAATCACAAAAAGATTATCCCTCACTGTGGGCGGCCATCCAAGCCATTGCCCCTAAATTTGGCTGCACACCTGAAACCCTACGTTCATGGCATCAAAAGCACCTAGCTAGGCAAAATCCTGTGACCGTTACTACTCAAAGCCAAGCTGCTCGTATCGCTGAACTTGAGCGAGAAAACCGAGAACTCAAACAAGCGAACGAAATCATTCGCAAGGCAGCCGCTTTTTTCGCCCAGGCGGAGCTCGGCCGCCCACACAAGTGATGGTCAAATTCATCGATGATGAAAGGAAAAAGTATGGGGTCGAGCCGATTTGTAGAATACTGCCAATTGCCCCATCCACCTACTATCGCATCAAAGATGGGCAAGCAAATCCAGACAAGCAAAGTCGACGCAAACAAAGCGACAAACACCTCATGGCGCAAATCAAACAGATTTGGCAAGACAGTGGCTGTCGATACGGCATTCGTAAAGTCTGGCATAAGCTTAAGCAAGATGGTATGCCCAAATTAGGTCGCTGCACGGTTGAACGCCTGATGAAACAGCTTGGCATACAAGGCGTATGGCGGGGTAAAGGCAAAATTACCACTAAGCCGAGAGAGGATCAAGACAAGCCTGCTGATTTGGTCAAACGCAACTTTACTGCTGATGCCCCAAACAAGCTGTGGGTGGCTGACTTTACTTACATCAAGACCAAAACAGGCTGGGTTTATACCGCCTTTGTCATCGATGTGTTCAAACGAGTTATCGTGGGTTGGAAAGTATCTAATCATATGGACACTCAGCTAGTGCTAGATGCTCTAAATCAGGCGCTAGATGTCAGAGACCGTCCTAAAGGGGTGATTCATCATTCCGATAAGGGTAGTCAGTATCTATCGATTAAATACGGTGAACGGCTTAAACAGTCTGGACTTGCTGCCTCAGTCGGCACGACAGGTGATTCTTACGACAATGCCCTAGCTGAAAGCGTCAATGGGCTGTATAAAGCGGAGGTGATCGATTACTTAAAACAAGAATGGGATGGTGTAAATGATGTTGCTCTAGCGACCCTTGATTGGGTACACTGGTACAATCATGAACGATTGCATTCTACCAATGGATATGTGTCACCTATTTATGCGGAAAATATCTACTATTGTTCATTAAATCTGTCAGGTCATGCTGCCTGACTCAAGTAAACCTGTCTCCAATAAAACCAGGACAGTTCATAGCGAGCCTGACTTCGACTATCTAACTACTAATAGCTTATGGCTTGCACAAAACTGGCTACAATCTGCCTTTGAACACGGTATTACAATAACTGTTCCTAGAAACGTTGTTGAAAAGACGATACATAGTTCATTCGAAGAGTTATCAATAAAAAAAGATCTTACCAACTATTTGGTAAATGATAGTTTAGAAATAACTAAGCTTGCCTTCAAATATGGTTTAAATAACGAGCTAGCAGTTGGTTTAAAAAATACGGCACAGCATATATATGGTTACGGCTGGCGTAAAGACGTAACACTAAATGATGTGTATGAAGCTATTGATGCCTGTGCTCAAAATCATATTGGAAATATTGAAGACTGGATAAAACGACTAACTCCTTTTACTACTGATATATTTGAATATTCTGAAAGAGAAAATAGACATATACCTGAGTGGAGAATCAAATTAATAGCTCAATATTTACCAGATCGTCTATCAGATGAGTTTGAGTATCATATTGCTGAACATAACTGGTCACTTTGCACCAATATTCTTGAACAATTTATTATAAACTTTCCCCTTAACTCAGCAACTGAAAAAGCATTATTATTATCACAAACCACTTATGATGCTTTAAAACAGCTGGAGTTACGAGCCAATGAAAACCCTTCTTTAAAGACCATTCTGAACGAACAACTAGAGTTTTTGGGTGGTTTTCCACCCGCACCCTGAACTGTCCTGGTTTTATTGGAGACAGGTTTACTTGAGTCAGGCAGCATGACCTGACAGATTTAATGAACAATAGTAGATATTTTCCGCATAAATAGGTGACACATATCCATTGGTAGAATGCAATCGTTCATGATTGTACCAGTGTACCCAATCAAGGGTCGCTAGAGCAACATCATTTACACCATCCCATTCTTGTTTTAAGTAATCGATCACCTCCGCTTTATACAGCCCATTGACGCTTTCAGCTAGGGCATTGTCGTAAGAATCACCTGTCGTGCCGACTGAGGCAGCAAGTCCAGACTGTTTAAGCCGTTCACCGTATTTAATCGATAGATACTGACTACCCTTATCGGAATGATGAATCACCCCTTTAGGACGGTCTCTGACATCTAGCGCCTGATTTAGAGCATCTAGCACTAGCTGAGTGTCCATATGATTAGATACTTTCCAACCCACGATAACTCGTTTGAACACATCGATGACAAAGGCGGTATAAACCCAGCCTGTTTTGGTCTTGATGTAAGTAAAGTCAGCCACCCACAGCTTGTTTGGGGCATCAGCAGTAAAGTTGCGTTTGACCAAATCAGCAGGCTTGTCTTGATCCTCTCTCGGCTTAGTGGTAATTTTGCCTTTACCCCGCCATACGCCTTGTATGCCAAGCTGTTTCATCAGGCGTTCAACCGTGCAGCGACCTAATTTGGGCATACCATCTTGCTTAAGCTTATGCCAGACTTTACGAATGCCGTATCGACAGCCACTGTCTTGCCAAATCTGTTTGATTTGCGCCATGAGGTGTTTGTCGCTTTGTTTGCGTCGACTTTGCTTGTCTGGATTTGCTTGCCCATCTTTGATGCGATAGTAGGTGGATGGGGCAATTGGCAGTATTCTACAAATCGGCTCGACCCCATACTTTTTCCTTTCATCATCGATGAATTTGACCATCACTTGTGTGGGCGGCCGAGCTCCGCCTGGGCGAAAAAAGCGGCTGCCTTGCGAATGATTTCGTTCGCTTGTTTGAGTTCTCGGTTTTCTCGCTCAAGTTCAGCGATACGAGCAGCTTGGCTTTGAGTAGTAACGGTCACAGGATTTTGCCTAGCTAGGTGCTTTTGATGCCATGAACGTAGGGTTTCAGGTGTGCAGCCAAATTTAGGGGCAATGGCTTGGATGGCCGCCCACAGTGAGGGATAATCTTTTTGTGATTCGATGAGTAACTCTACAGCTCGAGTCTTGACTTCAGTTGAGTA
This sequence comes from Moraxella sp. DOX410, assembly GCF_032248735.1. Taxonomy (NCBI): domain Bacteria; kingdom Pseudomonadati; phylum Pseudomonadota; class Gammaproteobacteria; order Moraxellales; family Moraxellaceae; genus Moraxella; species Moraxella sp. DOX410. The sequence goes on from NZ_CP135139.1 coordinate 56,514, forward strand.
TTGTTTGCTTTTCATAAGGGCATTGTCTCAGAGTTTTAGGTCTCCGACAATCCCGGGACGGTTCACCCAGAGATAACAGCTCTTCTTCTGATCTAAGTAAGTCTATAGATATAGATGTCTCTATATATCCACCAGCTAATTTAAAAGCATTATCCAATGAACTTAAAGCACAAGGTTTATACTCCACTGAAGATTTTATTGATAGTTGGATAGATTATTGGGTAGGAAAAAATCAAGAGCTTAATATTATCGAATCTTATGAAAAACTATTAGAAGATGAAAATGATTTTCCTGACAACCTCAGAAGAAACCTTGATAAAGTGTTTTTAATGAGTTGTAAGCTTAGGGGCACAAAAAGGTCCTATACAATTGCACTACATAGCGTTCGTTTGAATAAACTATGGAGTCGATTTTGGGGTGGAAAAGACACCATCCTGATTTATGCTGAAAAATATAAAAAAAATTGGCAACAGTTTTTGGATGATACTTTATCGTCAAAATTTTCCGATACTGGAGACTCAGAATGGTTTCATATACCCACTCATGAACTTGTCAAATTTTTTTTAGTCGTGGATGAATACGATTTAGCTGTTGCAACAACTGAATCAATGATTCAATGCTTATTGAATGAAACCTCTCATCTACCATTAACGCCATTGTATTGGTCATCGACAAATCTAACTAAAGAACAAGTGCTAAGTAATATATTATTAAGCTATGAACCGTCCCGGGATTGTCGGAGACCTAAAACTCTGAGACAATGCCCTTATGAAAAGCAAACAATACTCAACTGAAGTCAAGACTCGAGCTGTAGAGTTACTCATCGAATCACAAAAAGATTATCCCTCACTGTGGGCGGCCATCCAAGCCATTGCCCCTAAATTTGGCTGCACACCTGAAACCCTACGTTCATGGCATCAAAAGCACCTAGCTAGGCAAAATCCTGTGACCGTTACTACTCAAAGCCAAGCTGCTCGTATCGCTGAACTTGAGCGAGAAAACCGAGAACTCAAACAAGCGAACGAAATCATTCGCAAGGCAGCCGCTTTTTTCGCCCAGGCGGAGCTCGGCCGCCCACACAAGTGATGGTCAAATTCATCGATGATGAAAGGAAAAAGTATGGGGTCGAGCCGATTTGTAGAATACTGCCAATTGCCCCATCCACCTACTATCGCATCAAAGATGGGCAAGCAAATCCAGACAAGCAAAGTCGACGCAAACAAAGCGACAAACACCTCATGGCGCAAATCAAACAGATTTGGCAAGACAGTGGCTGTCGATACGGCATTCGTAAAGTCTGGCATAAGCTTAAGCAAGATGGTATGCCCAAATTAGGTCGCTGCACGGTTGAACGCCTGATGAAACAGCTTGGCATACAAGGCGTATGGCGGGGTAAAGGCAAAATTACCACTAAGCCGAGAGAGGATCAAGACAAGCCTGCTGATTTGGTCAAACGCAACTTTACTGCTGATGCCCCAAACAAGCTGTGGGTGGCTGACTTTACTTACATCAAGACCAAAACAGGCTGGGTTTATACCGCCTTTGTCATCGATGTGTTCAAACGAGTTATCGTGGGTTGGAAAGTATCTAATCATATGGACACTCAGCTAGTGCTAGATGCTCTAAATCAGGCGCTAGATGTCAGAGACCGTCCTAAAGGGGTGATTCATCATTCCGATAAGGGTAGTCAGTATCTATCGATTAAATACGGTGAACGGCTTAAACAGTCTGGACTTGCTGCCTCAGTCGGCACGACAGGTGATTCTTACGACAATGCCCTAGCTGAAAGCGTCAATGGGCTGTATAAAGCGGAGGTGATCGATTACTTAAAACAAGAATGGGATGGTGTAAATGATGTTGCTCTAGCGACCCTTGATTGGGTACACTGGTACAATCATGAACGATTGCATTCTACCAATGGATATGTGTCACCTATTTATGCGGAAAATATCTACTATTGTTCATTAAATCTGTCAGGTCATGCTGCCTGACTCAAGTAAACCTGTCTCCAATAAAACCAGGACAGTTCAGAGCGCAAACTGGTTATTGTACCAAGCGTGTTTAAAACTTGGTTTACCGGCAACGGTTTCACTACGGGCATTGTAGGTGTGTTTAGCAAAGCTGGTGTCTTTGGCCCATTTAGGAATCATACCAAACATCGCAGATCGCCACTCTGCTGGGTCACCGATATTGGCAAATAGTATCGGTGCCTCGTAACCCGGATAGATATCGTCTTTAAAGTCAAAGCTTAACTGCTGATTGGTAAAGCGTGACGCTTGCGCTTGGGTAATCGGTTGAAAGTTGGCACACATACAGGATTCTCTTGGTTAAATTAATGCACAGTTAATAAATCAGACAGTTTGGTGGTATAGCTTGGGCTTAAAAACGCTCGATTCATCTGCCAGTCTTGCTGCTTGGCTATGCCGGTACTGGCAATATACAATCGGCCACCATTGCCTTTAGATGAACCTTTGGCTTGAGCTTTGCTCTGGTGCGCCATCTGCTGATTAATGGCATCCATCATTGCCATTAGCTTTTGTGATTGCTGCTGTTTTAAGAGGTCAGGCTTCTCAAACAAATCATCAACGATGGTAGCCTGATCTTGAATCGCACACAGCATGACACCGGCTTTGGCATACTTTAAATTAGGTTTATAAATCCGCTCTAGTACTTGTCTAGCGCCAGCAATCATCACCCGGGTATCACAGGTGGCATTAATAAACTGATATTGACCACGAATACTTTGGTAAGGCTCATTGGGGTTAAAGGCACTGGTCTTGGCAAACACCACCAGTATCTTACACACGCTTTGCTGCTTACGCAGTTTAACGGCCGCTTTAGACACATGACCCATCACCGCTTGGCTTAAATCTTCAAGTTCGCTGATTTTTTTAGAAAACGAACGCGATGACACAATCTCTTGTTTAGCCATTGCCGCTTCTAAACCTAAACACATCACCCCATTCAATTCTAAATTGGTCCGCTCCATGACCACACTAAAATGCTGACGCACTAAGCTATGTGGCATCGCGGCAAACTGCTCAACCGTGGTAATACCTAGACTGTGAAGCTTTTTGGTATGCTGACGACCAATCCCCCATACCTCTTCAACCGGTGTGATAGCCATCAGCCGCTCAATCCAGCTTTCCTTGTCTAACACACAAATCCCTTGCGTCGCTGGATACTTTTTAGCGGCGTAATTGGCCAGTTTCGCCAAGGTCTTGGTCTTCCCTACCCCAACCCCTACTGGAATGCCAGTATGACGCTCAACGGTAGTTTTAATGAGCTTGGCGTAAGCTGTTAAATCGTTAAGCGCCGCTGGATAGCGACCTAGGTATAAAAACGCTTCATCAATGGAATACACTTCCACGTCAGGACACAGCTGTTCAAGTGTATTCATCACCCGCGCTGACATATCAGCATACAAGGCGTAATTGGAGCTAAATACTGCAACACGATGCTGCTGTAGAAAGTCTTTGATCTGAAAGTAAGGGATGCCCATCTTAATCCCTAATGCCTTCGCTTCAGCCGATCTAGCCACCACACAGCCATCGTTATTAGATAACACCACGACCGGTCGACGTTTTAAATCAGGACGAAACAGCTTTTCGCAAGACGCATAATGAACTGTCCTGGTTTTATTGGAGACAGGTTTACTTGAGTCAGGCAGCATGACCTGACAGATTTAATGAACAATAGTAGATATTTTCCGCATAAATAGGTGACACATATCCATTGGTAGAATGCAATCGTTCATGATTGTACCAGTGTACCCAATCAAGGGTCGCTAGAGCAACATCATTTACACCATCCCATTCTTGTTTTAAGTAATCGATCACCTCCGCTTTATACAGCCCATTGACGCTTTCAGCTAGGGCATTGTCGTAAGAATCACCTGTCGTGCCGACTGAGGCAGCAAGTCCAGACTGTTTAAGCCGTTCACCGTATTTAATCGATAGATACTGACTACCCTTATCGGAATGATGAATCACCCCTTTAGGACGGTCTCTGACATCTAGCGCCTGATTTAGAGCATCTAGCACTAGCTGAGTGTCCATATGATTAGATACTTTCCAACCCACGATAACTCGTTTGAACACATCGATGACAAAGGCGGTATAAACCCAGCCTGTTTTGGTCTTGATGTAAGTAAAGTCAGCCACCCACAGCTTGTTTGGGGCATCAGCAGTAAAGTTGCGTTTGACCAAATCAGCAGGCTTGTCTTGATCCTCTCTCGGCTTAGTGGTAATTTTGCCTTTACCCCGCCATACGCCTTGTATGCCAAGCTGTTTCATCAGGCGTTCAACCGTGCAGCGACCTAATTTGGGCATACCATCTTGCTTAAGCTTATGCCAGACTTTACGAATGCCGTATCGACAGCCACTGTCTTGCCAAATCTGTTTGATTTGCGCCATGAGGTGTTTGTCGCTTTGTTTGCGTCGACTTTGCTTGTCTGGATTTGCTTGCCCATCTTTGATGCGATAGTAGGTGGATGGGGCAATTGGCAGTATTCTACAAATCGGCTCGACCCCATACTTTTTCCTTTCATCATCGATGAATTTGACCATCACTTGTGTGGGCGGCCGAGCTCCGCCTGGGCGAAAAAAGCGGCTGCCTTGCGAATGATTTCGTTCGCTTGTTTGAGTTCTCGGTTTTCTCGCTCAAGTTCAGCGATACGAGCAGCTTGGCTTTGAGTAGTAACGGTCACAGGATTTTGCCTAGCTAGGTGCTTTTGATGCCATGAACGTAGGGTTTCAGGTGTGCAGCCAAATTTAGGGGCAATGGCTTGGATGGCCGCCCACAGTGAGGGATAATCTTTTTGTGATTCGATGAGTAACTCTACAGCTCGAGTCTTGACTTCAGTTGAGTATTGTTTGCTTTTCATAAGGGCATTGTCTCAGAGTTTTAGGTCTCCGACAATCCCGGGACGGTTCAGAGTGTGTAAATTATCTATTCGCCCTAGCATTGCATAATCAGCTGTTGGATTCTCTACAGCAATTCTTAAAAATTCAGAAAAATCTTGGGCTTGAAATTCAGGTCCATCTAGATGACGCATCTTTATTAACCTAAATTTCACAAGATCAGGAAACTTTCTGCTCTCAAAAGCTGCTTTTTCAGCCAAATATAGTATTCGTTCGATATGCGAGTTAGGATAACCTTTGCATATAGAGTCAATTAACCAGTTGCGGTTTACACCCTCTAGAAGAGGTAGTGGATTACCTAAATAGCTCTCAATAATCCATTGCCATCCCCATCTCCAATATTCAGGTGCGTCATTATCAAGCCAGTTTTTTGCTCTTTTTATTAACGTTTTCGATTGCTGTTTGAACTCATTTTTACTTTTTAAGTAGACGATAATACTGCTATGAAAAGGTGTGATACCACTTAGACGAATGTCAAATAAGTGCCGAATTTCATCAAAAGCATTCGCAAAGCTTAATGTATTTTCAAAGCAAGTGGATAAGCTATCTATGTCTGGCCATGAAAATTCTACGCATGATATTTGAAAAAGAACCTCACGTGCTTGAGCAGTCAAATTTGACCACAAAACATCGTAATATTTGAGAATATCGCCGTCTGGGCACGGAGGCAAGCTTTCGACATCAAGAGCGATTATATAGTTCTTATTAGTCGCCAGTTTTCTTATAGAATAAATAAGATAAAGAGGATAGCCGCTTGATACTTTATGAAATGCAGTGGTAATAGCACTTAATTCAGAGTTTCTGTGTTGATCGTCCCCTACTATTTTAATTTGATTATTAGTCACTAAGGTGTCTAACCAACTTCTGATGGCATACATATCCATAGACGGTAGTTCAAACCAATGAGTATTTCTAGGGGTATCTACTTCCATAATTGAAGGAAGATTTGTATTGCTTATAGGTTGTGTGCCATAAATTATACATATTCTGTCTTTAAGTTTATTTATTATATTGACTAAGTGATTGAGCTGACTAATATCGCCTGATCGCTCTCTACCAACATGATCTAATCCATCAATGATCAGTACTAATTGTTTATTATTTGCTTCTGCCTTGTTACAAGCCCTATTTAGTAAAATAGCAAGATCATTGGGATTTAAATCTGAATTGTCAATCAACTCAGGGAATACATCTTTAATTTGAAGTAGTAATGACCTCGCTACATTGGTATAACTGACTCTGTCTACTTCCTCTTGCGACAAAATAGAATAGTGATGGCGTAACACAGGTACATCTTTTTCAACTAATACATTAGTTAAATATGATAGGTATGTGCTCTTACCCATACCAGGACGACCAAAGACAACCCATGCCCCTGGCTGTCTAGTTTTAGCTAAAATCATTTGATGAAAATCATTTGAAGGAGGTAAATAGCCTTCTGGAACTTCAAAAAATTGCGATAAGGATTGGGAAATAGCTACACTAAATAAGTCTTTTAAATGAGATAGCTTAATGCGACCATCTGGTGCTGGCTGATTCTTTATCGTTGCCCATCGTTCCACAGCTTTTAAAAAGCGATACCAGCCTTCATCTGTAGTGTGGTCTGGTACAAGACTATTACGAAGTGAGATTTCAAGGTTATTGTTTGTTGGCTGACTATGCTGAAATTTAAAGTGGCTAAAGAAGTTCTCTGCTTCATCCTGTCCATCCAGTTGTTCATAAATTTGCTCGAGGTACTCATCTGGGATCTTTTTGAGGTCTATGATTTCATTATTGAGAGCATAGTTGATTATATCATCGGGCACTCTATTAGTGATTAGGACTGCTTTAGCCAGTAAACTATCCTGATTATATTTTTTAAAGTCAGTGTTCCATTTTTGTATTAAAGAGGTGCCTTTATCTTTTTTTTCTAATAGCCAATCAAGACTTAAACCTAAATCTTTACGTTTCGAATCGATAGTGAACTTAACTTGATATAGCTCATACTTTCCATATGAGTTTAGAGCTACAACATCATCTAGACCTTGAAATTTATGAGGTCCTGATTCTGAATTCTCTATCGTCATCCATTGGTATAATTCAGGCTGATGGAACCAATCTATCAATAGCTTTATACACCATAGGTCTTGGTAGGAATACCCAACTCTAGTTAATTGTGTAGGTTTGATTGCCATAGTTTTAAAGCCAATATTATTTGGAATTGTGTTTGTAATACCAAACACAAAAAATTTAATTATTTTCTGTAGGGTGGGTTTTACCCACCCATTGATTAAAAATATTTGGAATAAGGTGGGCTTAGCCCACCCTACTTTATTTTTTGAGAATAGTATAAGACAAAACTTGAACTTTACCGAAAAAATCGGAAACAGATCATTTTAAGGCAAGCAACATAGACCGACCGATTTAGTGAATGATAAAAGATATTTTCTGCATCAATAAATGACAAATATCCATTAGTAGACTGCAGTCGTTTATGGTTGTACCAGTATACCCAATCTAGGTTTACCATCGTAACACCCTTGTGGGTTGTAAAGACAGCCATGCTCAAATTGATAGATTTTACATAAATGTTATACTCTCTTAAGTTTTAAAATATAAAGCTATTTTTCGAAAACTCTATGCTGAGTGTTAAGTGAGCCTATTAGTGAGTTACCTCTATTAAGATGGTAAACCCCTGAAATTTCCAGAACTTCATTAAAAACGTTCCACTTTGATTGCCATGCCTGTTTTTCACCCAATACAGTCCAAAAAATTTTAACATTATTCTGTTTTAAAAATTTAAGTAATGCTGATTTTTTAATCAAAATTAAATCAGCATAATTGTTCTCTTTCAATGGGCTAAATGAAACGAGCTCATGATTTTCATCTAACCAATAACCTTTTTTAAGTGAAGAACTCATTTTTAAACCTTGATAAAGCTCTCGGCAAGGTGCAAATAAATGACACGAGTCGTTACCATAAGTAGATTCCCAAATATGGGTATCTACACTTGGTAAAACATCTAATTTAATATCATCAGTTTGTCCACGACCTCTACCAGGCTGGACTGTTTCCCAGCTAAGATTTTCTACTTCTGCTTCAAAAAATTTTGTCAGGTTTGTCTCATATCTCTCGCTAGATTCAGGCATCCATCGACCACTAAAATTTTGGCTTTTGAGCCATTCTAAACTCTTATTAATGCCCTTACTTGGGATAAAATAACTTCTTATTTGAAGCCAAAGTCTCTTTTCATTATTTTTTAATTCACCAAAATTTCGGGGTTCATTGAAATCAACATAGCGTTGCAGTACTAGCCAAGGTTCACTGTCTATTTCAAATTCTATTAGTGACTGAATCTGTGGCAAATCGCTGTCATCGCTAATCCAATCACTGTGAGATTTATTCCAATCAAGTGTATAGATAAGTTTAGGAATTTGCTTGGTTTCATTGACGAATAGATGTGTCTTATTTCTAGGTTGCAAGCTTATTTCTACCTTTGGCAACGAGAATTCATCAAAATTATCTATCCAAGCCATCGGGCTATTTTCACCATACCTTTCAATTGGTGCTTGGAAATTATCCATAACTCTCGCTAACATTTCAAAGAATGCTAACCATTGATATTTTTTGCCAATTCTTTCAATTCGATTTTCGCTTCGATTGTTGTATCTATAAGTTGTATCATCAAAGGCTTCATGTTTTTTAGCATCATAGCCGTATTTATCAAAAACTAATTCACAAGCATAGTTGCTCAATAAGTCAGCATTGACTATATGTACAGGTTTACTGTCTTGATAATATCTCCATCGATGAAATGCACTCTCAAACGTGTAACGTCCAAAGTCTCCATATCCGCCTATGCCTCTTCCATACTCTGTAGTCATTGATCTTAAAATAGTTTTATGTGCTGATGTCGTATATTTTTCATCAATTTCCTGATTACTGGGTAGTTTTTCTGGAAAACTAGTATTATAGGGAGGAGTAATATTCTCCATTATAGTTTTCAAATGACTTTCGAAGTGCTCAGGCTTATTGAAAAGTGCAGTCTCAACGATTAATTTTGCATACTTTCTCACCAAAATATTTGGATATACCTCTTTATCGTCTTGAACGTCAAATATAGCTTCATAAACGAAATCACCCAGTTCTGGCAAATCGTTCAAATTGTCTGAGTGCTTTAAAGCACCATAGGTAGCGGATAACAGTCCTTCAAGTATATATGGGTCATTAACATCGATGAATTGAGACAGTAAACGATGGGCAATGGCTAAACGATTACGTAAAATATAGGCCAAAGCTTTAACTGAACGATTGCGTTCTTTAATATTAGTTGATGTAAAAAGCCAACATAGCATTAAACCTGCTAAAAAAATTGATTCTAAATCAAGGTTTTCATCAAAACTGTATGTTTCACACCACAGTAGAAGTTGATTTATTGGCGGATAATCATCAAGTTGACTGATTTTAGTTGTCCAATGGGCATCTCTATCTGCTAAGCTCATTGGAAATAAAATATTAGTTAAATAGGTGGCATTAAAAGGATGATTAGGCTCTGCTGACAACTGAAAAAGCAAGTTAAACCACTGGTAGATATGATTTTTTCCTAAGTTTGATTTTAAGAATGTTCTTATTTTTTCAGGATTTAATGTTGCTATCACTCGCCAAGGAATGCTTTTTACAACAAGAGATACTAATTGATTTTTATTCAAGCTCGTATTGTTTAATACTTCAAAAATCTCTATGCCAAGCTTTTCTGGCAATAATACACTTAGAGCTTCCCAAAATCCCCTGTACATATGATAATTTTCAAGATAAGTCTGTGCTAACTCAGTATTGAACCATTCTAGAAAATCACTTTCACAAAAAATACCTTGAAGAATCAAGTCGCATTGCAAATAGTCGCCTATGCGTTCGTAAGTAAAATAGATTGATTCGTTCCCATCTGAATGAAAAATATTTTTTGATAAAACCCCTTCCTTGATAAGATAGTCAATAAATTTTTTAGCATGTACTTCAGAGATATCTTGATTTAGTTCTTCATTTATTAAGCGTTTAGCTAACAAATAATCAATATAAGAAACCTTATTTTGTACTTCATAAGCAACTAGCACTTCAATCGCTCTTTCCACTAAACGTAAAGACTCATCCTCATCTAATTCATCAGAAATTTTTTTCTGAATGCCTTTGACATAACTGAATACCAATTGATTGAAACCTTGGTATCCTTTGGGTAACTCATCTAATCCATTATTTTTCAAACTTTCACATAATAATCCTAAGTATAGCGGATTAGAGAATTCACTATTTAGTAACGGGACAGTTGGTAATGGAAAACCATAATAGGCAAAATACGTTTGAACTGCCTCAAATTCATGATTTTCAAAACCATAATGAGTGACTTCAGTAATAATTTGACGAGAAACTTTGCTTAGTTCTTTAGTAATGATGCTTTGATAAGTATTTCTAACTGACAAAATCAAACCTATCCTAGGATAATCTCTTAATTGACTGATTAGACTATTAAGTTGACTAGGCCAAAGTTCTTTACCTGCTCCTTCATTTAGAGCATCTATAGCTAGAATAACTCTTTGACGTTGGGTTTCTGCAATGGTATCTAAAATGCTCAAAAAATGCTGAAAATCAAAGGTTAGCTCTAACTGCCTATTCATTATTTGATGTTCAAAGTTAGATTTCTCTATAAAATCTTGACCTAATAGCAAAATTGAGGCTAATGAATCCTTTGAGAATCCGTTAATGAAATCAGCTATTAGATGGGATTTACCAACTCCTGCTTCACCGTTTAGCCATAAAACATTGCCATTAAAAAGGCGTATTTCATCAGAGTTAACTTGAGTCTTTAATTCATATAGATTATCTATAATTTTTTCAATATGTTCCTCAGTACTATGGCTAATCGAATCATCATTAAGTGTTTCTTGACAATTTTTTATTGCCAAATCAATTTCTGATAATAGCAATTCAACAGGCAGTACTTGAATATCATCATACATTGATAAATTAAGCTTATCCTTAAGTAAATTCAGAACCTGCTTAGTATTGATTTCAAAAGCCTTTAGTTTATCAATCCTGTCTAATTGTTCGAGTAAAGCAACTAGAATTTCATCGAATTTTTTGGAATATTCCTGTTTAAACCAAGTAGTTCTTGCCAAAGCTTCAAAGTTCATTGCAACGGGCAGATGGATGTTTAATTCTGGTGTATAACGTTTACCTAAAGTTGCGATAGATTTGCGGTTTTGATTCTTGAACCAAGACTCTGATAATTCCTTTTGTGAAAACCAAAACGATAATTTCCCAGCATTTTCTGGTTTGCTTAACATTAAGAAAAGCTCGTAACTACCCCAGAACTCAATCTCTAAATTTCTTCCTTGAGCTTCAGGTAAATTTTTCCATTTAGCAACATGCTCATCCCATTTTTGTAAAAATGATTTTTTTCCTTCCACAAACGCATTATTTCGATCCACTGGAACACAGACATAATATTTTACTAAGTTTGGATAATTGTTTAAGCTATCGATTAAAGACCCTTCAATGTCGCTCCATTGGGTTGATGTGAAAGAGTTAACAAAGTATTTTGCTTGCCAACCATAAAGAGAACCATCAGGTAATAGACATGTTGCTTCAACACCTCCATCAGGTGCAGCAATTCTTATGAACCTGCCTTGTCCTTCAAATTCAACCCTCGCTAACTGACATATCAATTCCTCAAATGCAGTATTTTGCGACCCTTGGTAAGGTCTGATGTCTTGCCAGTTAATATTAATCATATTTTATTAATCACCATATTTTGTAACGCCTGTTAGTAAAATGAATTTCATTAAAACCTAACCCTCTACAAGCTCAGGACGAACATTTTTCTCAATATTAAAATGCTAATGAGGAGTGTCTTATTCTTTCAAACTTATTTAAGTCATTAAATAAAATTAAATCTTGTTTTTATTTATTCTCGGAATACATTGCACCGCCCTAAATGAATAGTCCTTATCAACCTTTGAGACTAGAATAATCTCATCGTTATTCTCTGGCACTGTAATTACTTTCATGTTTGCTGGTACATTGGCACATCGAGAATATTTTTTTGCCTCAAAATTATAGATAAATGCTTTTGTATAACCTATTACAAATTCCTCATAAGGTTTCTGAGTAGCGTGATTAGAGAAAAATGACTGAATAATCCCAAAAAATGTGGCGTATATAAATACCCTTAAAACCAGCGTTATTGTAGGGAGATGCTCACTTACACCAAAGTCAAATCCCATTTTTTCTAAAATATCTTTAATAAAAAAGAAAGGGGCAGAAATTATAATACTCCCAGAAAATTAGACCAAAAAATTGCAGCAAATAAGATAGAATAGCCCTTAAGAAAAAAGGTCTATCTAATGACAAAAGTTCGTAAACGTCACAATGCTGAATTTAAAAGCAAAGTTGCTGTTGAAGCCATCAAAGAGCAAAAGACAATCAATGAGCTGACTGCAGAATACGGTGTTCATGCCACCCAAATCAGCAACTGGAAAAAGCAAGCCTTGGCTGTCATACCAAGTGCCTTTAACACCAAACAGCAAGATAACGAACAAGCCCAGCAAGCCATTATCGATGAACTGCATCAGCAACTGGGGCAAGTCATTAGCGAGAGGGACTGGCTTAAAAAAAAGTCCTCACAGCTACCTTGAATACTCGTAAACAACTGCTAGAGCCTGACAATAAGGATTTCAGTACCCGTAAACAATGTGAACTGCTTGGTATTAACCGCTCAAGCCTGTATTATCAGCCAAAGCCCATCAGTAAGTTTGATATCACCCTGATGAATCTGCTTGACGAGCAATATACCAAAACCCCATTTTACGGGGTAAAGCGTATGACTGCTCACCTTAAGCAATTGGGTCATCCAGTGGGGCAAAAGCGAGTCAGGCGACTATTAAGACAAATGGGATTAGATGCCATCTATCAGCATCCTAACACGAGTAAGCCAAATCCTGAGCATCGAGTTTATCCCTATTTGCTTAGGAATGTACCCATTACCCGCTGTAATCAAGTGTGGAGTACCGATATCACTTACATTCGCCTGTCTAAGGGCTTTGTGTATTTGATGGCGGTGATTGATTGGTACAGCCGTTATGTTTTAGGTTGGTCGCTATCCACCACGCTTGAGGCAGATTTCTGCATTGATACGGTGGGTAAACTACTGCACAATGGGTTACGCTGTGAGATTTTTAATACGGATCAAGGCTCGCAGTTTACCAGTCCAAGATTTACTACGCCACTCATTGATTCGGGCATTGCTGTAAGCATGGACGGTCGTGGCAGGGCGTTGGATAATCTCAAGTAGAAAGACTGTGGCGATCAGTGAAATACGAATGTGTGTATTTACGCCAGTTTGATACGGTCAGTCAAGCTAGAGTTGGTTTGAAAGACTATTTTGAGTTTTACAATTATGAGCGTTTGCATCAGTCGCTTGATTACCATACCCCTGCACAGGTTTATTTAAACAATAGTTCGGATAATACTGTGCTTTATCAACCCAATTCTATCTTAATTTTGTGATTATTTGGTCTGGACATTGGGGAGTACCTTAATAACAAAAATTTAATTCCATTTCAAATTTAAATACGAAACTATTTTTTCATAATTTATCCCTAATAATAATACAACACCAAATATTACAGTATTATTAAATGATTTTAAATTTTCAGAGAAACTATAATCATGGATAATGAAGTTCATTAGAAAAACAAACAAACTTACAGAAAACAAAAGACCAAATAATACCACAAAGAAAATCATAAATTTACCAAACAGAGTATTCAATTTCATCACCAACTCTTATAGTTCAATTTACATTAAAAATATTATTTATCAGCCAAAATTAGGTGTCAACTTATTTTTTGCAATATTTAATATTTCTAACAATCAATCAGAAAACAATTTTTAAGAGGGCGAGTTAGCTAAATCTATTTTTTGAAAAATTATTGATCTTTGCTTTTTACTCCTTCACTAGCGACATGAACAGTAGATAACCAATCAGACCATTGGTCTTAATATAGTTGTGTAGTCACCTCTGCTGTAAACAACGGAGAAAAACATTTGGTAGATTTCATCAGGCAGCCTGACGGTAAAAGTCTTGGAAACCCCCGCAGGTGACTTAAATCCTAACCCTTTTTGTAT
>NZ_CP135140.1:0-62413 GCF_032248735.1 Moraxella sp. DOX410
GAATCAGTTTGATCATTAATCACTGTTGAATCGCTAATAATATTATCCGCATTCTCTACGGCGTTAAGCGAATACTGTTCTCTTAATTGTTGAAGTTCATTAGCAATTTTTTGCAAGGCAAAAGCCAGCTCTAAAACATTTAATGTCTGCTTTGCATCATTAGAAACAATATGTGCGTATCGAGTGAGTTGATTAACATTATTGCCGATACCTATAAGCTGTCTAAGCAATGTTGGATCAACAACAGGTAAATCATGAATACGTTTTGAAGGTTTTGGTAAGTCCAACAAAGACACGCGAACAAATTTTGCCATGGGCAGACCAAATGCTTCAGCACGAGATTTAACCAATTCATACTCATTATTGCTTAAGCGTAAATTCAAACGTGTCTGACGTAATTCTTTTTCTTCTGCCATTTCTTCAATCTTATTCTGATTCATTCTAGTTCTGCTTATAACAATGCTATTTAGAAGCGATTTTCAATAGTGACTTTTTCTTAATCGCTTCATGTTTAAAATTGACGATAGGATAAATTTTAAAAAGAAGCGATTTAGGGGGTGTCAAGAGGGGGAAGCATTCCCACTTTTGCCTGCGACAGATTAGCATGTAACGTAGTGAAATGGTAACGCTGTCATTGCTGCTGAGAAAAGCCTTAATCCATTACATTTATCATTGATTTGATTATACAGGTGTATTTAATAATTTCAATACCCTTCTACTTTATTTTTATTCTATATATTGTTATTATTTTATTTACGTACACAATATGGAGTATTTTATTTATGTCTGTTGCACTTACTATTAATGAAAGCAAGTTGTTAGCTAAGCTTATAGATTCTTTTAAAGATAAGGACAAACTTAATGATGAGCATACTTTAATTAAGGCACTTTCGAAAAAATCGAGTTTGTCTGATTCGGATGTTAAAAAATTAAAGTTGCTATTAGCAGCAGAAAAATCAAAAATACTAGCAAAAGAAAATAAACGAAAAGCAAAAGCAGCTGTCAAGCTTGATCAACAAGAAAGACAATCCTATATCGAAAATCGTCAGAAAAGATTCGGCATGGTTTTCATTGAAGAGTTAAAAAAATTGTCTGAACAGTATTTGGACATTTCGTTGCTAGCGTTCATATCGCTGCTAAAAGAGAACGAAGCGTTTCAAGAAAGTGATAAAAAGTGGTTATCTAATTTTGTTTCTGATGAAACTCCAAACTCGCTAATAAACCAGGTTGAAATTAATGCTAATTCTCAGAAAATTTTCTAGAAAAAGCAATGCTCAATATTTTTTAGTAGTGTTAGATGGGTTAGCTAATTAATTCTATTAATAGGATAAGTGCACTGTTTCGTATTGTAAATTCACAATCTAACGATGTATTTTAGTGCGCATTAAGTATAGGCTTGCAAGCTAATAAAGATGATTGCTAATTAAAACGGACAATCATCATCACTTAATAAATTGCCTAAGATTGAATTATCATGCATAAAATGATGACAATGATCACAGATGTAATTAAATAAGCGGCGTTCAACTTGATATCTGGGGCCTGTCACTTTTCTAGCGATATTGCATTCCTGACAAACAATATTTTTATCATAAACGTTCACTTTTTGTGTGATAGTTACTAGCTGATTGATGTCTATGTTGTAATAGTGACAGATGTGACAAATGTGATCGAGTCGGTTATTAAATTGATCTAATGGCAGTTCAAAATAGTCCCGACAAATCATTAATTCACAGTCAGTTAAATCGGTTTTTTTGACATAATATAAATTCATTTTGTGCTCCATTTGGTTATGCATAGGCAGGATCAATAGCTAATAGCTGTTGTTTTAAAATACGATAGTTACTGTCAAAGTCACCTGTATCTATTTCAGTAAATTTTTCATTGACCCAATGCTTGATAGCTGTGTGGTTGTCACAGGCTTTAGTCAATTTAAGATGAAAATGGAGGTCACCACAGTACGGGATATAAAGGTTTTGAATAAGCGCTCGGGAAAGGCTATCAATTCGCATTTTGGTTTGTTTTTGAAGGGTGATTTCATCTATTAATTGTTCGATAGTCGGCTGATTAATCATCTTGATTTCTCCTATATTATTGGTTTTGGTATAAATTACTAAACTATGCGATAATATTAGCTGTTAATTTATCACCAAAGATAAAAAAATTATCTTAGGTGATAATAATATACGATATTATTTTATCGTCTGCAATAACTTTTTATCACCAGAGATAACTTTTTTATGATTAAGCTTAATTTGCCTGTCTTGTTCGCTCAACGTGGTATTCGGGTCGCTGATGCTGATCGGATGTCTAACTTAGGAAGAGCAACGTTATATCGGCTTTATAACAATGATGTAACACGAATTGAATTTGATACGATTGACAAGTTGTGTGATTTACTTGATTGCAGCCCAGGTGATTTGTTTGTAAAAGAAACCGTAACTGAGACTTCAAAGTTGCAAGAAAAAACGCAAACTGAGTAGTCAGTTTGCGTTTTACTGTATTTGGTCATATAAATCAGTCATTCACTAATAATCCCAATGATGACTTGTCATCATCCCTTGCCATACCGTTACACAGGCTAGCGCATCGGGTCTAGCGCGGTGCGCATTGCTATGTTCTACCCCAAAGTGGGCCATAGCCTTGCTTAGGCTAAAATAGCGATTGGCTTTAAAATAGAGTGAGTATTGCCCGATAAAATCAGCAAACTGCTTACACAGGCATTTTACTTCAACTTGCTGCAAGCGAAGTTTATGCCCCGATTGACGCATCATACGCACATCGAAACTCGCGTTATAGGCATATAAGGTGCGTCCTTTGAGTAATTGCACAATCGCCGGTTGAATATCAATAAAGGTCGGTTTACCTATCAGCTCATGAGGATAAATACCATGCACCTTAAATGCGCCTGGGCTAGACGGTCTATCTGTGTAGATTAGCGTGTCGATAATCAGATTTCTATCACTATCACAAAACGCAATTTCGATGATTTGGTCTTCCCTGCCGCCACCGGTGGTTTCAGTATCAAAGAACAAGGGTTTGCTGGTATCGTACTCTTGGTTGTACTGGACAACTTGGTTAAAGATGGCATCGATTTGAGATTGCGTATCTGCTGTCATGGGCTTTCAACTATCAAACTTATAGATCATAGCGTAAATCAGTCTTATAAACGCTACCCTAGCGATTAAACACATCCATTTGCGCCGTTTTAAGCGGTTTTTTCGGCTTTGGCAGATATTCCGCTACATACCCAGCACCCATCGGTTTAAGTAGCTCAAACGCGTCCTCATGATGCATATTGAGCCAATCCTGGCGATGCCCAGGTTCAATCACCACAATCGAGCGTTTTTCATCTTCAGGCTTGTGAAATTGTGATATGAAAGGATGATTATCGGCATTGATGGTCAGCATGGTCATGGAGCGAATCAATTGATCGCCAATTTTTACCATCTCATATAACCCAGCCACGGTAAAAGGTTCATTGTCTTCGCGGTGAATGCCATAGCGATGCGCTTTTCCGTTAATGTATTTAGGCTCATAGATGGTTTGTACCGGAATTAACGCAAACTGGTTATTGTACCAAGCATGTTTAAAACTCGGTTTGTCGGCAACGGTTTCACTACGGGCATTGTAGGTGTGTTTAGCAAAGCTGGTGTCTTTGGCCCATTTAGGAATCATACCAAACATCGCAGATCGCCACTCAGCAGGATCGCCCCTCGTATTTGATAAGAGGTTAGCAAATAGCAAGGGGGCTTCATAGCCTGGATGGATATCGTCTTTAAAGTCAAAGCTTAACTGCTGATTGGTAAAGCGTGAGGCTTGCGTTTGGGTAATCGGTTGAAAGTTGGCACACATGGTCTAATCCCTTAATCGATGCCTAATAAATCAGATAATTTAGTGGTATAGCACGTATTTAACAATGCTCGGCTCATCTGCCAAGTTTGGTTTTTCTCAATAGCGGTACTGGTAAGAAACAATTTGGTGGTTGCCCTACCCGGTAGAGCATGTGCTAACTGCTGATTAATCTCATCCATCACCGCTATTAACTTCTCAGACTCCACCTGCGCTTTTTCATCCGGCATCTCAAATAAATCACTCATGGTCTCAGCATACTCACAAATCCCCGATAGCATCACTCCGGCTTTGGCGTATTTCAAGCCGTCTTTATAGGTTTTATCTAACACCTCACGCGCCGCTTGAATCATCACCACCGTATCAGAGATGGAGCTCTTTGATGGTAAACTCACTAAATAGTCGGATCACGGTGATTGGTCAGTTATCACAGCGGTCTAATACGCAAAAGGTGAGAGCTAGAGATTTATAGCATTTATCCCACAGATTTATGCGTAAAATCTTGGCTCATAACTTCTGCTTTGTAATCAATAGACAGTTAGGCAATCCGCCACTTCAGTTTGAGTTGCTTATTTCGAGTTGAGAGTGGGTTATCAAATATAAAGTTATATCGCTAGCTTTTCTATATTTTGAGATTAATCTAATTAAGAATCTTTTTTATTGTTTTATATATTTTTATTGTTTTATAGCGATAAAATCAATTTTTTTTGTATTTATAATCAATTATTTAGACAAGTATTTTTTATTATATAAATACGTTTTCCGAGCATTATAAATACGTTTTCCGAGCATTATAAATACGTTTTCCGAGCATTATAAATACGTTTTCCGAGCATTATAAATACGTTTTCCGAGCATTATAAATACGTTTTCCGAGCATTATAAATACAATATATTTATATTGTATTTATATAAAGTTTAATTTAGAATTTATATCTAATTACAAATCCTTCATCTTAATTCTATGGCAAATCCTAATATTTCAAAAACTGATTTAATAGTTAAAGATAATGACTTTATTGAAGCAAGTCATAGTCTAGATTTAGTCGAACAAAGAATCATATTTTTAGCGATTATTAAAGCAAGAAAAAATAGCGATAAGGTTGAAGAAACATTGTCAAATGAGTTTGTTATTCATGCTAGCGAATATATGGAGGCTTTTAATGTTGAACGTCATACTGCTTATGAATGCCTTAAGAATGGTGTCGAGGGACTTTTAAACGCCAAATTCATATACAGGTATGAAAATAAGAATAACAATATCGCACATCGCGGGTATAACCTGACTAGCTGGATCGAATATGTCGATAAAGAAGCTTGCGTAAGTGTTAAATTTTCACCAGATGTAGTTCCACTGATTGTTGGATTAAATAAAAAATTTACCAGTTACGAATTACAACAAATTGTGAATCTACAAAGTCGTTATGCGGTTAGACTTTATGAATTATTAATTCGGTGGCGTGATACTAAGATTCTTAAAATTTCCTTAGAAGAATTGCGGTTCTGTTTAGGCATTAAAAAAACAGAATATATTTTAATGAGCAATTTTAAAAATAGAGTATTAGATTTAGCAGTCCGACAAGTTAATAAATTCACGGATATTACGACTAACTATATTCAAAAGAAAGAAGGAAGAAAAATAGTCGGCTTTGAATTTTACTTTACTATCAAGCAAGGTGAGAACAATAAATCAAGTAAACAATTTAAGAAAGCTATGTCTCTTGAAGGTACACATTCTGAAGAATCAAAAAATTATAATAAAGAAGAGTTATTGATTATCACGTCTAAAGCAAAAGACTATATTGCCCAAAAAAAGATTACTGACCCGACACATAAAAAAAATATACTTAAAATAGCAAAATCTCAAGGCTGGGGATTGGATAAATATAGGAAATCACAGGAATTCTCATCTTTAAAAAATAAAGAGATTGAAAGTAAAATCAATCAAGAAAAAATAATTGAAAATAAAAATAAAATAACTCAAGAGAATATAAGAAAACATAATGAGAATTTCATTTCTTTTTATGAACAACTGACCTCTATGCAACAAGAATTGATTCTTGATAGCGTACAAGTTCAAATATCTTCTATACCGATCGTAGGAAAACAATTTATAGCACAGAGAAAAAATAATACCGCCTATAAGGATATTATGTTTAGAATATATTTTAAAAATGCAATGAAAGATATGGGTATTAAGATCTGACTTATTTCCTGAATACGATGGAAAAAAAAGTGTCCGAATTCGGACGCTTTTATATGATTTGCTAAAATTTCCAAATTTAATAAAAATACGTTTTTCGAGTATTTTGCAAAAAATTAAAAAATAAAATATCAATTAAATTGTTTGAATTCGCACACTTAGATGTTCAAGTCTAAATCAACTATTAGAAAGTAAGTTATCAAAAAATACTTCAACTTTTTCTAAATCGGCTTCATTCAAATTAAGACTTTCAAGCTCAACAATAAATTTCTTATCAGTTTGAATGATTTTTCCAATAGTCTTACCTTCTTTCTTATAAGATTTCCTTACCTTGGTATTAGTAGGATGTTGATTTGAAAGAGAGTTATTAGCTTTATTTTTTATAAAGTCTGGTAACTTACTTTGCTTCAAGTGGCTACTGATAATTAAATCAAACCCTTCGGAAAGAAGCGGTAAAAATTCATCATGAGGAATATTAAGCTGTTTTCTTAGTGTGGCTAATTGTTCAATAGTATCGGCCGAGATGATGTTAGGATGATTATCTAATTTGGCTAGTAAATTATTATCTAAAATTTCAAAAGCAAATAATTTGTAAAGTTTCTGTCTAGAAATACCTAAAGCTTTCGCATATTCGGTCTTGGAAGGAAAATTCGATTTAAAAGATATAATTGCTTTAGCTATTTCATAATCTGATAAATTTTCACGGCTTAAATTTTCTGCTAACGCCAATAGAGCGTTGTTCTCATTAGTTACTGTAATTATAATACAATCAATAAATTGTTTACCAAGCTTTTTAACCGCTCGAAAACGTCTTTCTCCCGCTACAATGTTGTAGAAATCCCCTTTCTTTTGGACGCTGATAGGTTGAAGCAAACCCAGTTCATTGATTGAATCAGCAAGTTTATCTAACGATTCATCAGTAAATTCTAAACGAGGTTGAGCATTGTTGGGTTTAATTTTATCAACGGGAATTTGTTCAATTTTTCCTGACTGATAACTGTCAAATTCCGCAAACTCTTTGTCTGCAAGCCCATGTGCTTTGATATTGGCATTGATTTTTTCTTTCAACAAAGATTGAAGCTGACTAGTCATTTTCTTCCTCTCCTTCAATTACAGTAGTCAGTTGTAATTCTGGTTTTAATCCAGTTTCTTTCGCTACCCATATTGCTAATTGACGAAATTTCCTTGCAATCTTTGCAGTTGCATCGACTTCTCGGATACTAACCTTGAGTGCTGCAGATTTGTCAATATTATTACTCGAAGAAATATCAATCGGAATGACCTTACCAATTTGTTCTTTCGCGGATTCTTTGATAGCCCGGCACATGAGCTGTCTTTCATCATGCCGAATGAGTAATGCGCCTAATAAATTCAAGTTTGGATTAATGTATCGAATTTTCTCAATATAAGCCTGCAAATCTAATACGCCATACATACCGTATTGAGAACCACTAAAAATAGGAATAATATAATCTGTGGCACAGGACAGAGCATTACCGGTTAATGTGCGTAAGCTCGGTGGCGTATCAATTAAAATCACATCGTAAACCCCTAATAGTGGCTTGATAATTCGCCCTAAAACCTCTAAGGGTCGAGGCTCATTGTCTTTGATTTTGTCTTCCTCGGTTGTCAAAGATAGGGAAGAACTTATCAAATGTACCCCTTTAAAGTTAGTTTCTTCTTGAACGGCTTCTACTAATTTAGAATATCCACCCAATAACAAATCTTTGATAGTTACAGCCACTTCACTGGGATGTTTTATACCGATATGAGTGCTTGCATTACCCTGCGGGTCAAGATCAATCACTAGAACTGATAAGTCTAGTTGAGCTAATTCAGCAGCAAGATGGACAACGGTTGCTGTTTTACCACAGCCGCCTTTATGGTTGGCAATTGTTATTACTTTGGTGTTTTTTTGATTCATAAGGATATACTTCTTGAATGAAAGGAAGATTTATGTTGATTGTTATGCTAATATAAGTAAATGCTAGATTCAAGAATATTGTTTTGGAATGTGTAAAGGAATAAATTTTAATTGTCCGGATTCGGACAATTTTAGCCTAAGCAACTTTTATTCAATATACTAAAAAGAATATTAAAACCTAAAATGCCATCAGCAAATGAATGACTTGCCGCCCACTAAGTATAAGGAAAGGCGAAATATAAATTATCAATGGTTGAAATATACAATAGAACAGAAAAAAGCGCTGGTATTCACTTCTATTAAATTAAGAGAATTGTCCAGTAAGTTGCGAGCGGAAATTGATAGGCGAACTATGCTCAAGTAAAAAAAGAAAATTCGATTATTAAATCGTTATCTTGTATACTAAGTGCTATCACATATGATAGCATTTTTATGAAAATTATTTTAGATACTAATATCATCGTCGGGGCTTGTTTAGGCTCCCGATATGACAATTTAGTCATTCGTGGTTGCCTAACGGGTAACTTTACGCCTTTAGTCAGTCATGCGCTATTGTTTGAGTATGAAGACCTGATTGGACGTGAATCCGTATTCGACCACCCTGTAGCATTAATCTTTACAGAGCGAGAAGTCCTATTTAATGCGTTATATTCAGTATGTCGCTTGATTGATGTCAGCTATCTATGGCGACCCAATCTCAAAGACGAAGGGGATAATTTTATTGTTGAATTGGCGGTAGCGGGAAATGCTAATTATATCATTACGAAGAATTTAAAAGACTTTCGCCAAAGCGAATTAATCTTTGATAGTTTTAAAGTCATCACCCCTAAACAATTATTGGAGATACATAATGTCCGTTATCACACTTAGAGTAACTGAAGAAAAACATGAGCGTATCAAAAGCCTTGCAGTATCTCGTGGGGTTAGTGTTAATAAACTGATTGATGAAGCCATGACATTAATGATTGCTAAACAAGATATTGAAACTCGCTTCAAAGCTCGAGCCGCTAAAGGCGATATTACTGCAGGTATTGCGTTACTGGATAAAGTGCTTGAAAAACGAGAAGCTTATGATAAAACCTTGTCAAGATAAATGATAAGGTTTCAACAGTCATATAAAAATTAAAAAATGTCTGTTTATAAGAAAAATGTTAATTTTATACAAATAACATAAATAAAATTAATATATAGAATATTGTCTATAAATAATGTTATAAGTACAAAATCACGAAAACCTATTGTTTTTCGTGATTTTGTAAATCAGCGCCAATTAGGCGCTTATTTATTGTGTTTATTTCACGATAAAGCCAAATAAATCTAGATATGATAAGATATACTAAATACTATTTATCGTGAGAAATTTACTATGAGTTTCATCGGTTATGCCCGAGTGTCAACTTCTGAAGGAAAACAATTGCTTGACCGTCAAGTTGATGCGTTAACAGAAATCGGCTGTGAACGAATTTTTGAAGACAAGGCATCGGGTAGTAATTCCCAGCGTAAAGGTTTAGATGATTGCCTCAATTACTTAAGAAAAGGCGATGTGCTGGTTGTTTTGGATTTGGATAGGTTAGGGCGGTTAGCCAGTGAGCTTATAAAGTTGATTGATGAACTCGCTGAAAAAGACATTGGCTTTAAAGCGATTAATTCACCGATGGATACCACAACCCCTGCAGGTCGAGCCTTTTTGCAGATTCAAGCCGCTTTTGCTGAGATGGAGCGTAATATCATTCGGCAGCGAGTAAAAGAGGGGATTGCGGCTGCAAGGGCTCGTGGTCGAAAAGGTGGCAGGCCTAGAATCATGACCGCTGAGAAACTTCGCTATGCCCAACATCTCATGCAAGACCAAACCAAGAGTATCCCAGCGATTTGCAGGGAACTAGGCGATATTCCCAGTAGTACGCTATATCACTATGTGACGGCGAAAGGGGAGTTAAAAAAGGCAGGGGTAGATTTGCTAAATTCTGAATAACCTTCGTATTACCTGTTTTTTTAAGCCTATAGCATTTAAATTTTGAGGTTAATTTTAAATGCATAGTCTGTTATACTACTACAATGTAGTATGTGAGATTATTTATGTTTACCATTGTTGAAACGCCTTTGTATATAAGAATGGTTGATAGCCTATTAACCAAAGAAGAACAGGGCGAACTCCATACCATGATTAGCCAAAATCCTGATATTGGTGATGTCGTTCCAAAAAGTGGCGGTGTTCGTAAGGTGCGTTTTGCTAGGCAAGGTGGTGGTAAAAGCGGTGGTGTTAGAGTGATTTATTATAATCGCTTAGAAAACGGTAAAATATTTATGCTATTGGTTTATGCCAAGGCGAAAACCGAAAATATTCCTGCTCATATACTAAAAGACTTGGTAAAGGAGTTAAACACATGGCAATAAAAAGCATGAAAGACTTAGATACTATTAACTTGGCTAACCATGAATTTACCGGGGATGAGCTCGGGGCATTATTGCTTGAAAGTGTCCGACAAGCTAAAGCCGGGCAAGGTGTAGTACGTGAGCAACCTGTTGTTAACGAAGCCATTGAAGCCAGACAGAATGTGGGACTATCACAACGAGAATTTGCTGAAATTCTAGGTGTGTCAGTTCGAACCTTACAAGCTTGGGAGCAAGGAAAACGCTATCCATCAAAGGCGGCTAGCGTTCTGCTGAAAATTGCAAAAGTTGAACCCCAAGTGCTACTGCGCGTTGCTCATTAAAAACTTTTGCTGTTAAGAATAGTTAGCATTTGTTTGATTGACAACTTGCTATACAAGAATGAGGGCTAACAGCCTTATTGTTTATCCAGAATAAAATGTCTAAAAAAACACCGTTTTATAGACACCTTGACCTTTATCATTTTTATAAATACTCGACTAAATTCCTTAGCGTGCTATATGGTTCGAATTCTGTGCTGACCCCTTTATCGGAAATATTGGACGATCTTCATCCCATGCCACATTATAGTTATGAAATATTTCTTCTAGCTTATCTATAAAAGGAATATTTATTTCCTTATCCCAGTTTGTAAAATCTTTAAAGTAGTAACTCATCAAAATTTGCCCTTTTCCAGTTAAAGACAATTGTGCATCGAACCAGATGTCAGAGTCTGAAGATGGATTAGTCTTTGATAAATGATAACAAAAATCATCTAATCCAGAATAAGTTGTATCAGGAGATGACAGACTTTTATTCAAAACATCAAAACTAAAATCTATTAAATCACAGGTTTTAAGACGATAAATTAACTCTACTGCAAATTGCCATGCATTTGGATTATCATTAGATAATAGAAATGAGCAGGACAACTCATCTTGAATAAGCATATTTAGAAAAAATTGTGTATTTAAAGCACTGATATTACTCATATTCATTTTCTATTACTCTTTTGGAAATTTTAACTTTAAATTTTTACCACTATTTATGGATTGGATCGCTGAAGAATTATTAATTTCTACTGTGGCTGTAGTCGGTAATGTATCTTTACCAGCTTTACCTGCTGGTCTATATACCACCCATGCTCCATCAGATGTTTGAGATCTCCAGAGATTGCAAACTTTTTTGTGTAAACCTTCAAAGGCAGCCTAAAATAGCGGCATAATCAATAACCAACAAATATCTTGTATTAATACCCCTCCACCCGATGTCCATATAACATCACAAACTGACGCATCGCAGGCTTCCAATTTTGAATCGGCATTGTCCATTTCTGCATCGTATTGATGAGTGCCATATAAATCGCCTTAAACACCGCATCATCATTCGGAAAAGTCTTTTTCGTGCTGGTCACTTTTCTTAAACTGGCGTTTAATGATTCAATAGTATTGGTGGTATAAATCACCCGTCGGATATCTTTAGGATAATCAAAGAAGGTGGTTAATCGACCCCAGTTCTCCTGCCAGGACTTAGAAATTTGTGGATGCTCACCATCCCATTTCTCCGCAAAGGCAAGCAGATTATCTTCCGCTTCTGCCAAGGTATCAGCACCATAGATGGTTTTAAGGTCAGTGGCTATTTCCTTTCTTTGCTTATAGCTGACGTATTTGAGCGAGTTTCTGACTTGATGGACGATACATAACTGTACTTTGGTTTTAGGAAATACCGTTTCAATCGCTTCAGGAAAGCCTTTTAAGCCATCGCAGCAAGCGATAAAGATATCATTCACTCCACGGTTTTTTAATTCATTCATCACTGAAACCCAGAATTTAGCGCTCTCATTCTTGGCTATCCAAAGACCTAGCAGTTCTTTACGCCCTTCAGTATTAATGCCTAAAGCCAGATAGACATATTTATTATGAGCAATCCCTTCTTCTCGGTTTTTAACGACAAGTCCATCCAGATAAACGACAGGATAAATTGGTTCAAGTGGGCGTTGTTGCCATTGTTTGACTTCATCCAGCACACTATCGGTGACTGTGGAGATAAAGGTGGATGAGACATCCACGCCATAGATTTCTTTTAGGTGCGCTTGGATATCACGAGTGCTCATACCTCTTGAATAGAGGGAGATGACTTTATCGTCAAAGCCGTTGAGCGTGCGTTCATGCTTTTTAACGAACTGGGGCTCAAAGCTACCGGTTCGGTCTCTAGGGACATCGAGTTCTATTTTGCCAAAGTCAGTACGGACGGTTTTTTTAGTGGTGCCATTACGGGCATTGCTATTCTTACGAGCGGGTTTGCCTGCGACCGTAGTGGCTTCGTCATCTGCTGATTGGATATTTTCTTCTTTGGCTGATGGCTGTTCGTCATCAAGCAAATCATCATCGGTGTGATGATTGATGAAGTCATCAAGCGTATCTCTCTGAGCTTTGCCTTGGTAGTCGTGTTTGGCGTAGCCCAAGTGATGGGTCATTTCAGCTTGTAAAGCCCGTTCAGCGAGTCGTTTGGTGAGTTGTTTTAAGATGCCATTTTCACCCAATATTTGTTCGGGTGTTTGATAATCTTTAAGTAATTCGTCAAGCAAAACTTCTGTCGATTCTTTCATGTAAATGTTCCTGTGTAAATCCTAGTGTTAAAATTGGGTTTACACAAAATATTTTACAGTCTCGCCCATTATTTTATCAGCTTTTTTAATCGTGAACAGGTTCTAAGGTTGATTTGCCAACATTGTATTGTCCTGCAACATCGGGCACTTTTTGCCCTTGTTCTTCAATTAATTTAATGAGTTCAAGTTTAGATTCTGCTGAGTATTGATTTCTAACTTTTGTCATGAGATTATTCCTCTACTGAAGGTATTATAATCTCTTATTAGCTGTCTTGGTTTATTATGCCACTACAGGACAACTTTTTTAAGCATTTACTTTGTAGGAAAAGAACCTATGGATTGGGCCAATATATTTATTCTCGATACGACGTGGGCATTTGCTGCTGAAATTGCTGTGCGTGTCACTGTTATGTTTATCATGATCATTTTATTTCTACGGTTCACTGGGAAGCGTGGTGTTAGGCAGCTCTCTATATTCGAGTTAACTATCATTCTATCATTAGGGTCCATCGCAGGGGACCCTATGTTTACTAAGGATTTACCATTAATTCAGGCATTGCTTATTATGAGCATTGTAGTATGTCTCTATCGATTATGTACTTGGCTTATGATGAAATACCAACCATTTGAAGACCTTTTAGAAGGTACTTCGCTTTATATCGTAGAAGATGGTCTATTGGTCCTTGAGAAAATTGAAGGAGGTGAGATGTCACATGATGAATTTTTTTCTGAAATGCGTATGCAAGGTGTTGAACATTTAGGTCAAGTTCGAGTTGGTTTGTTAGAGACCACTGGAGATTTTAGCCTATTATTATACCCTCACGACCAGGTACGTTATGGTTTACCACTTTTTCCTAAACAATATAAATTAGTCGATCAGATAAATGCAAATGAGTATTATGCTTGTATGTATTGCGGCTATGTTGATAAGCCTTTGAAGGTAGATCAACCTTGTGGGCGATGTCAAAATAAGTGCATAGGATGGGCTAAAGCCATTAATAACAAGATTGTAAGGTAACCAAGTTTTAAAAAACCATACTTCGTTGTAGCTAGAAGGGGCAGGCACCTCCAATCTGTAGTGGCATAATAAGTTAAGACAGGTAATAAGAGATTATAATACCCCAATTGGAGGGTTAATCTCATGACAAAAGTACGTAAAACATGCACACTCGCATTCAAACTAGAATTGATAAAACTCATAGAAGAACAAGGGAAAAAGATAAGTGATGTATGTAGTGGTCAACTAATTTTGGACAGATAGTAGTTACTCAAAAATACTCGATAAAGTCCCTTACCGTCCTATTTTTTTTCGTTTTCTGTGCTAATCCCTTAAATATCAAAAATTAAACACGTCGTAGTCGCATGTGCATACACTTTACCATCTACCCCAATAATTTTTCCTTCAGCAACCGCTGTCTGTCTACCCACGTGGAGGGTGCGACCTTCTGCTCGGATGACAGGCAGCTCTTGTGTTAGAGGACGCATCATATTTACTTTAATTTCAAGGGTCGTATAGCCTTTACCTTTAGGCAGTTGTGTCTGTATAGCACAACCTACGGCTGAATCTAATAAGGTATACTTAAAAATACTCAGCAAAAGTCCTTACCGCTCTATTTTTTCCGTTTTCTGTGCTGACCCCTAAAAATAATGCTGCTATTACCAAAGCGATTGAGTATTGCCTAAAACGTTGGACAGCGTTAATTCGCTATTTGGATGATGGCAATTTGCCGATTGACAATAATTGGGCAGAAAATCAGATGCGTCCTTGGGCACTCGGGCGTAAGAACTGGTTGTTTGCAGGGTCGCTTGAGAGTGGTCAGCGGGCGGCGATTGTTATGTCGCTCATTCAATCTGCAAGATTGAATGGTCTTGACCCGTATGCGTATTTGGCAGATGTGCTGCTGAGACGTCTGCCGACACATAAAGATAGCCATATTGATGAGCTGCTACCTCATGTCTGGAAAATGGGATGATAGGGGTATGGTCGGGGGCTTACGTAATGTTAGCCAATAGACGTTAATTAACTGTAATTTAGGAGATTTTTATGCCAATTCGGTGACGTTTTCTATCTTTTAACACCAATTCCAGTTTTTAGTTGAGTTTGAAATTGGTATCGAGAGAAAGTCGCTGGTTTGTGCAAAGGTCTTTAATCAATTAAAAAGTTTTATAAGGTAAAAACTTTCCTGATAACAGGATATTGACGCGGTCTCCTGCAGGATTGTTTTCACGTTGAATGTCCATCGAAAAATCAATCGCACTCATAATCCCATCGCCAAATTCTTCATGAATTAGCTCTTTTATTGTTAAACCATACACACTAACTACTTCATATAAGCGGTAAATCAATGGATCAGAAGGCACCGCTGTTGGCAAGCTACCTTTATAAGGCACAACCTTTAACCACTTTATCTCATTTTCATTTAAATTAAATAAGTCACCTACTTTATTTGCTTGTTCATCATTTAAAGTCATTTGACCTAAGCAAGCGGCAGTAACCCATTCTTTGCTAAGTCCCACTTCTTTAGCAACTTTTTCCCAGGTCAGACCTTTAGAAACTTTGGTTGCAATAATTTTTTCTGTTACTTCTAGGCGATTTTTAATCATCATAGTCTCCTGCTAAATTAGGTAAAGCAATTTATGTCATTTAACTGTATAAGCGATTTATGAAGAAAAAATCTTCAAATTTAGTTAAGCAAAAGCCATGCCAAATGACTTTACGTTCTAAATACCGTAATTCTAAACTACAGAAAAGTTATGGGGAAATTATTGAAAATTTGATGAAACATCATTGATAAGTTGCACCAAAAAGATATGGATGCACAAGATTGGATTGATTATATTTTAAAAAATCAAGTAATAATTCTAAATATTAATCTTTAAATTAATCACTTCATATAAATTTTATGAAAATATTAAAAAAATATATTTACTTGTAATTCAATATTTTAATCAATTATTTAATAAATATTCTAGCTATACATTTTAATTTGGCACACCAGTTGCATCCACTGTTTTGTAATTATTAATTAATGATTGCAAAGTGAGTTTAGTGAATTCTATTTTTCTCAGTTATGTTGGAGTTTTGGTATGTCTTATCTATCCCCAAAAGAGTTTGTCACTAAAATGGTTGATTCGGGTGAATCAAAACTAACCATGTCTTTACGCGATACATTGATTCGATCTTACATGGCTGGTGCTATTTTAGCATTGGCAGCAGTATTTGCCGTCACAGTAGCCACACAAACAGGGGTACCTTTATTAGGAGCATTATTATTTCCAGTGGGTTTCTGCATGTTGTATTTAATGGGTTTCGATCTCTTAACGGGCGTATTTATGTTAACTCCTCTAGCCCTACTTGATAAACGTTCAGGCGTCACGGTCAATAAAATCCTTCGAAATTGGGGATGGGTATTCTTGGGCAACTTTGCAGGGGCACTCACAGTCGCAGTAATTATGGCTTTTGTTTTTACCTATGGCTTCAATACACCTGCTGGACCTGTAGGTGACAAGATTGCTCATATTGGTGAAGCCCGTACTCTTGGCTATGCTAAATATGGTGTCTCAGGTTGGCTTACTATTTTTTTACGCGGGGTTTTATGTAATTGGATGGTCTCAATGGGCGTAGTTGGTGCCATGGTATCAAGTAGCGTTTCAGGCAAAGTTATCGCGATGTGGATGCCTATCATGTTGTTCTTCTTTATGGGGTTTGAGCATTCAGTCGTTAATATGTTTTTATTCCCATTTGGTTTAATTATGGGTGGCAACTTCTCTGTCATGGACTACTTAGTTTGGAATGAAATCCCAACAGCACTTGGAAACTTGGTTGGTGGTATTACCTTTACTGGCTTAACCCTTTATGCAACTCACTATAAAACAGGTGCAAAACGTAGTTTAGTTGCCATGGATAATACTACAGTGAATAAAAGCTTAACCAAACGCATTGCATAGTTTTTATCACCATTTTTAAGAATGTAATTACCCCTAATAAATCCCTTAGAAGCATTTCGCAAGATTACTTTTAAGGGACTGCTAAATCGAAAGCAACTAACTTCTAATTCACTATTTCCAAAATTTTAATCTATAGCCATTTAATATCATGATGGCTTTATAAAGAATAAATCAGCGTTAAATCAAGGACAAAGCATGAAAAATCTTATCGTCGTCGGTAATGGCATGGTCGGTCATCACTTTATCGAAAAAGCGATTGAAAAAAACTTGCACCAAATTTATCAGATTCATGTATTTAGTGCAGAAAAACGCCCAGCATATGACCGTGTCTATTTATCCAGTTACTTTGAACATAGAGATGCCAGTCAATTAAACTTGGTCGATTTAGCGCACTATGAGCAAGCTGGGATTACTTTGCATTTAGGTGAAGCGGTTAACCAAATCGATGCGCAAAGTAAAATCGTAACAACGGCCAAAGGCAATACGCTTGAGTTTGATAAATTGGTACTCGCCACTGGTTCTTATCCTTTTGTCCCGCCTGTCAAAGGCAACCAACATGCACACTGTCATGTCTATCGAACTATTGAAGACTTAGATGCGATTTTAGCAACTGCGGACAATCCACGTGTCCAACGTGGTGTGGTGGTTGGCGGTGGTTTATTGGGATTAGAAGCCGCCAAAGCCTTAGTGACACTGGGTTTAACCACCTATGTAGTCGAGTTTGCCCCCCAACTTATGGGCGTACAGCTAGATGCCGCAGGCGGAGAGTTGTTAAAGAAAAAAATCGAAGACTTAGGTGTGACGGTACTAACAGGTAAAAACACCCAACAAATCATCGACAATCATGACGATGACGCCAGTTTTTTAACCATGCAATTTGCCGATGGTAGCTTGCTTGATACCGATTTGATTCTATTTAGTGCTGGGATTCGCCCTGAAGATACTATGGCACGAGATTCTGGGCTAAAACTTGGCGAACGTGGCGGTATCGTCATTGATGACACATGTCAAACAAGCGAGCCAGATATTTATGCCATTGGTGAATGTGCGTTGTGGGATAACAAAATTTATGGGCTGGTCGCCCCAGGCTACACCATGGCAAGCGTGTGTGCCTCGCAACTGGCAGGCGAGCATGACAGCCTATTTGACGGTGCGGACATGAGCACTAAACTCAAACTGATGGGCGTGGATGTTGGTAGTATCGGCGATGCGCATGGCAAAATCAAAGGCAGTTTAAGCTTTGTGTATCAAAATCCCAAAACAGGCGTGTATAAAAAGTTAGTTACCTCGGACGATGGCAAACGCTTGCTCGGTGCGGTACTTGTGGGTGATACGGAAGATTACAGCAACTTGCTCCAGTTATTTTTAAATGGTATTGATTTACCCCTACAACCTGAAAGCTTGATTTTACCGAATGTCGAAAAGCCTGTTATGGGCGTAGAGAATCTGCCCGATACCGCTACCCTATGCTCATGTTATAACGTCAGCAAAGGTCAAATCTGCGCAGCCGTGGACAATGGGGCCATGACTTATGAAGACATCAAGATCTGCACTAAGGCCAGTACAGGCTGTGGCGGCTGCGCCCAAATTGTCAAAGATACCTTAGTGTCAGAACTCAAAAAGCGCGGTATCGAAGTTAAAAACCATATCTGTGAGCATTTTGCTTACTCGCGCCAAGAACTATATCACTTAGTGCGTGTCGGCAATATCCGTACCTTTGAAGAGATGATTGAAAGACACGGACACGGTGATGGCTGTGAAATCTGTAAACCAACGATTGGCTCGATTTTGGCGTCTTGCTGGAATGACTATATTCTTGATAAACCCTTGGTTGCGCTGCAAGACACCAATGACGCTTTCTTGGGGAATATCCAAAAAGATGGTACTTACTCAGTCGTACCGCGTATTGCGGGCGGTGAAATTACCGCCGAAAAACTCATCGTACTGGGCGAAGTGGCTCGGGATTTTGGACTTTACACCAAAATCACTGGTGGGCAACGTGTGGATTTATTTGGTGCACGTAGTGACCAATTGCCCGATATTTGGGAACGCTTAATCAACGCAGGTTTTGAAACAGGGCATGCCTATGGCAAGTCTTTGCGTACCGTCAAATCTTGCGTCGGTAGCACATGGTGTCGCTATGGCGTGGATGATAGCGTTGGCTTGGCGATCGAACTGGAAAACCGTTATAAAGGCTTACGTGCCCCGCATAAAATAAAATTCGGTGTATCAGGCTGTACCAGAGAGTGCGCCGAAGCCCAAGGCAAAGATGTTGGTATTATTGCCACTGAAAATGGCTGGAACCTTTATGTCTGTGGCAACGGCGGCATGCGTCCTAGACATGCTGAACTATTTGCCAGTGACTTGGACACAGCCACGCTGATTAAATATATCGATCGTTTCTTAATGTTCTACATAAAAACAGGCGACCGCTTACAACGCACGTCAGTCTGGCGTGAGAAAATGGAAGGCGGACTTGAGTACATTCAACAGGTAGTCATCAATGATAGCTTGGGTATTGCCGAAGAACTCGAAGCACAAATGCAAGCGGATATTGACGCGTATCAATGCGAATGGAAAACCACCCTTTCTGACCCAGAGCGCCTTAAACGCTTTAAGCACTTTATCAACAGTGACAAAGTCGATGACAACGTGGTATTTGTCGAAGAACGGAGCCAAATTCGTCCTGCAACTGCCGATGAGAAGTCAGTGATTGGCCAAGACGCAACCGAATTCTCAGACCAGACTGCATCACCTGCCTAACGTTAATAACATTCACCAAACTGGGATGTCCCATGGGCATCTCATCGGGTAAAAAATACGGAATCAAATCATGAATGAAATCTGTAAACTAGACGATATCATCCCTGAAACTGGCGTTTGTGCGCTAGTCAACGGCGAACAAGTTGCCATCTTTCGGACCCATCATGACGAAGTATATGCCATGCATAACTTTGACCCATTTAGCAAGGCTAACGTCATTTCTAGGGGGCTACTTGGTAGCTGTGAAATTGACGGGCAAAAAGTGCGTTATGTCGCGTCACCTATGTATAAACAACGTTTTGACTTGGCGACAGGTAAATGTATTGATGATGAGCAAGTTTCGTTAAGATCGTATCCAGTTAAGGTCAATCATGGCGCTGTGTTTATTTAACTAAATGCCGACAATATATAAAGGGGTATAGAAATCATGCCCCTTTATCTTTACCCCAATCAAACTACACCACTAATTGTTGATAATATTGCCGACTGGCATTTAACTCATTATATAGTGATACGACTTCGCCCATGATCATCACTGCAGGGGAAGGCAGTTTGGCAATATTTTGTAGCGTTTGAATGGTATCAAGTGTCCCGATTAATACCTGTTCATTCTCTCGGCTGACATTGGAAATAATGGCAAATGGAGTATCGGCTGATTTACCTGCTTGCAACAAGCCTTGTGTCAGCGATGGCAAGGTATTTAACCCCATATAAAAAATCACCGTTTGATTATCCGCTAACAACTCAGCATATTGCTCATTCGGCGTATCCGTCTTTAAAAACCCTGTCACAAACTTAACGGATTGGGCATAGTCGCGGTGGGTCAATGGGATATTAACGCTATTGGCAACCGCTAATGCTGTGGTAATGCCTGCAATTGACTCACATGCAATGCCGGCGCTCACTACGGTCTGCATTTCTTCACCACCACGACCAAAGATAAACGGATCGCCTGATTTTAGCCGAATGACGATTTTACCTTGCTTAGCAAGCGTTACTAACAAGCCATTAATATCTTGTTGTGGCATACTGTGCTTTGCACATTTTTTTCCAACGTAAATTTTCTCTGCTGTTGGGTTAATCGCCAAAATTTCATCACTAACCAAATTGTCGTAACAAATAACATCTGCTTTTAAGATAGCTTTATATGCTTTAATTGTGAGTAATTCTGGGTCACCTGTACCTGCACCAACAAGATACACTTTCCCTATTTTAGCTCGAAATTTATCATCCTTTGCACCATGTCTATAAAACGTGTATCCGATATCATCAAAAGCACTGACATCTTGGTAAACTGGACTATTAATTGATGGCATAGACATTCTCGCTGCAATTTATATATTTGAAAATGAATCAATTTTTAATAATTAATCCATAAATATGGGATTGCAAATACCATGCCTTTTACTATTATATCCTATTGAAAAATGCTATATTTAATTATCGGAATACGTAAGTGTAAATACCCCAAACTTAAAACAACATCAAAGTAGAAATATTAAGGCACCTGTTTAAACTCAGCAGGTGTCATATTACCCAGCGAATCATGCGGTCGTTCGTGATTATAAACCTCGATCCATTTATCCGTTAATTGTCTAACCTCATTTAAATTATTGAACAGATAACAATCTAACACCTCATTTCGATAGCTACGATTGAATCGCTCAATATACGCATTTTGGTACGGACAGCCAGGCTTAATGTAATCAACCAAAATACCATGAGCCGCCGCCCAATCTGTGAAGATAGTTGAGGTAAACTCACTGCCATTATCAACCCGAATCTTGTTGGGATAGCCATGGCACTGGGCTAACTGATTTAAATAGCGAATCACTCGTAGTGACGGGATGCTGGTACCAATATCAATGCCTAATAGTTCACGGTTATATTCATCAATTACGTTAAAGGTGCGAAAGCGGCTATTGTTATGCAGCTTGTCACTCATAAAGTCCATGGACCAAGTATGCCCTAAGCTGTTTGGCACTGTCAGTGGCTCGGGAGCACGTGCAGGCAGTCGTCGTTTGGCCTTGCGACGCAGATTGAGTTTCATCGCTGTATAGACCCGATATACGCGCTTATGGTTCCAGACATACCCGAGTTTACGTAGCCGCTTATAGCACTTTGGAAATCCCCAGCGGGTAAGCTTATCAACAATGGCGTCGTCATCGATAAGTTTAGGCTCATAGTAGTAAGCAGTGCGGCTGATACAGACAATCTGACAGCTAACCACAATGCTGATATCATGCTGTGCCTGTAGTTGTTGTGCTAATGCTTTACGCTCGACTACAGGCACTACAGCTTTTTTATGATTTCTGCCTGTAGCTGGGATTTTAGGCTTAAGTCAGCATACATTTGCTTGAGCCTGCGGTTTTCTTCCTCAAGTTCTTTTAACCGTTTAACATCCGAGGCTTCCATGCCACCGTATTTGACTTTAACTACGCTAGCGCTTCGCCTTGCGTCACTAAAACAGTCCCCCGGACTGTTTATTAACGTGACTCATTATATATAGTTAAAGAAATATAGAAGTGCTACAATAACAAAATGGCATACTCAACCGACTACCGACAAATGATACTGGACAAGCACAAAGCAGGAAGAAGCATTCGTAGCCTTGCCCAAGAATTTAATATCAGCACACGCACTTTACAAAACTGGAAAAAACAACCAGAACGTAAAGTGGTTAAAACTCGTAAAGGCAAAATCGACATGGCTTTACTCAAGCAAGATGTCGAAAAATACCCTGATAGCTACCAACGAGAGCGAGCCGTACGTTTCAACTGCACTCAAAGAGCAATTGGGATAGCCTTAAAGCGGCTTAAAATCACTCAAAAAAAAGATACTTAAACACCCACAGGCAGATGAAATAAAACGTCAAGTGTTTATCGAGCAACTGGCAGACTATCAAAGCAGCAACCGACCTATTATCTACCTTGATGAATGTGGCTTTAAAACTAGTAGCTATCGCCCTTATGCTTATGCACCAAGGGGACAAAAATGCTTTGATAGCTACAACTGGCAGCTAAAAAGTACCACCAATGCGATTGGGGCTATTCATGGTAATCAGCTGTTTGCTGTAGGGCTATACGATTTTAATATTAACGCTGATGTCTTTTATCATTGGACAAAAAATCTGTTATTACCTGCATTGTCACCACATAGCTTGATTGTAATGGATAATGCTAGATTTCACATTCGAGAAGATATTAAAAATCTTATCGAGCAAGCAGGTCATACAATTCTTTGGTTGCCGCCTTACAGTCCTGACCTCAATCCCATTGAACATATTTGGGCTTGGGTTAAAAGGTTAAGACAAGATTGGCGACTTGATGATATCGATAAGCTATTCTTCTACTTTATGTGGATTTGTGGTAGTTTTTAATTTCTTTTACTATAGTACCTGAATTCGACATAAGAAAGGATAAAAAAAAGAAGTCCAACATGCTAAAGTAAGTTCACCACAAACACCTTTAACCAGGACTTCTTACATGGACAATCTTGTAGAACTTTACTGCCACATCGACGACTTTTGCAAAGCCTACACAGCCGAGCAACAGCAGAAAATGCTAAAAATAAGGAACAACAGCAGTAAAAAGCCACGCAACAAACCATGCAAAATAAGTTTAGCAGAAATCATCACCATCTTGGTACTATTTCATCAAATACGCTATCGAGAATTTAAAGCCTTTTACTATGGCTATGTCTGTCAATGGCTAAAAAATGCCTTTCCAAGACTACCAAGTTACAACAAAATGGTAGAGCTGATGGAAAAAGCCGTATATCCCATGTGTGACTACCTACAATTCTTAATGCAAGGCAACTGCACAGGGATTAGCTACATCGACTCAACCAGCCTAGCGGTTTGTGATAACCACCGTATCAAACGCAACAAAGTCTTTGCCGATACAGCAGGACGGGGCAAAAGCAGTATGGGCTGGTTCTTTGGCTTTAAATTACACGCCATCATCAACCACCAAGGTGAACTCGTGAATCTTACCGTAACAGCGGGCAATGTTGATGACAGAAAGCCTGTCAAACAACTGTGTGAAAACCAAGTCTTTGGTAAACTGTTTGGCGATAAAGGCTACATTGATAGATCCCTAACCGCTTGGCTCGACGAAAACTTGGATGTTGAACTGGTTACCAACGTCAAAAAGAATATGAAAGCTAAAGACATTGCTTGGTTAGATAAACGATTGCTTAAACGCCGTTTCTTGATTGAGACGGTGTTTGATGAGTTAAAGAATATTTGCCATATCGAGCATTCAAGGCATCGTAGCCATGTTGGGTTTATGAGTAATTTGGTGGCAGGGCTGATTGCTTATTGCCATCAACCCAAGAAACCGACACTTAAAAATGTGCTGATTGAACCTTTCGCCGCTAAGATTGTTTGTTAATTCAAAGCCTTAGAGTATGGCTTATGTCGAACTGGGGTTATAGTTAAAACTGTAATATAATAAACATTTTTTGATCACTACCATGCCCAAAATATACAACCAAGACTTACGAGACAGAGCCGTCAACCACTGGCAAAAGACAGGCAACAAAAGCCAAACAGCCAGGCTATTTGAAATCAATCGCAACACCCTTGATGACTGGATAAAACTCTATCAAGCACAAGGGCATACCAAGCCGAAACCCTTTGCCGCTGTGGGTGTAAAACATATTATCACCGACTTAACCGCCTTTGAGGACTATGTTAAATCACAAGAATTTGACACCGCAAAACAACTTAGAGAACAATACTTAAAGGACCATCCCGATGTCAGTATTTCCTATAACGCCTTTTTGGAAACACTACGTCGAATCAAATGGAGCTTTAAAAAAAGACCACGCTGTTTAAGCAAGCCGACCCCATAAAGCAAATTGGGTTTAAACTGATGCTGGGTTTACTGCTATTAACCTTGAGCCTTACCGCTGACAACATCCTATTTATGGATGAAACAGGATTTTATCAAAGGCAATATTACACCCGCAGTTGGTCGCCTATTGGCAAGCCTTGTTATGCCAAAATCGATGCCAATAAGGGTAAACGCTTAAACTTAATGGGAGCCATGCGATTAA
This sequence comes from Moraxella sp. DOX410, assembly GCF_032248735.1. Lineage (NCBI taxonomy): Bacteria > Pseudomonadati > Pseudomonadota > Gammaproteobacteria > Moraxellales > Moraxellaceae > Moraxella > Moraxella sp. DOX410. Next base: position 24,730 of record NZ_CP135140.1, read on the forward strand.
ATGACTTTAAACTCATCGCACCTGTTACCTTTGAAGGTGGTTGTAACCGTGTGATAGTTGAAAACTGGCTACACACGTTGGGACGAGATTTGCCAAAAGATGATAAGGGCAATTATCCAAAACGTGTATTGGTGTTGGATAATGCCAGATTTCATTATGGTGGCGATTTAAAGCAAATTGCGGAACTTTATAATATTGAACTGACGTACTTACCGCCTTACTCACCTGAACTTAATCCGATTGAGCAGTTGTGGGCAGTCATCAAGCAAAAGGTTCGTTTAACGCTAAGCAAGTTTGATACGCTTAAGGATTGTGTTGAAAGTTGCCTGGTATAATTCGGTTTTTACTATATGAATGGATTTCCATGAAAGATCAAAAGCCTTGTATTTTATATGGATTTATCTATTTTTTTATTCAAGAGCTGTTGCAATACAACGGCATTATTATGCTCAATATCTTTTGCTGCATAAATTAAAGTGACGTCTTGCTGCTGTGCTAATTGTTCAAGTTCAGTCAAGGCAGAATTATTCTGCAATTCAAGCGTATATTTATACTGAAACTCCTGCCATTTTTCAGGATCATGATTAAACCATTGGCGTAACGCGGTACTTGGAGCGATTTCTTTTAACCATTTTGTCAGATGCGCATTTTCCTTACTTAAACCTCTTGGCCAGATTCGATCAACCAAAATCCGTAAGCCATCATCTGTCGTCGGACGATCATAAGCACGTTTAATACGAATCACTTTTCTTAACCTTGAAACAATATTTGATTTTGAACAGCATTTTACTGATCAGGAATATCTAGTGTAATCAGTAATCCAAGCAATGTCAAAGACTCTTGCCAAACCCAAAAAATATAATAAGGTGCGTTTTACGCACCATTTTTGGCGAGATATAGCCAGCGGTGCATCGTATGCGTCCTACACAAGCAAGACTTTAACTATTGGGTTTGGTATAATATGGTTAAAAATCAACAAAATTCCTTAGCGTACTATTTTCTCCGTTTTCTGTGATGACCCCTCATAGGCTTTACCCGTAGCGGCTTCATACACCACATCGCCTTCGACGTTGTTGTACAAATCGCCTTTGACGTTTAAATCACTACCGGTTAAAACAAAGTCGCTGTCTTTGCCTTGGATGTTAAGGAGGGCGTTGTTGGCGGTGATTTATGAAATTTAATAATCGACAAAATTCCTTAGCGTACATTATGGTCCGAATTCTCAGATGACCCCAATTACAATGTATAAATAAAAGCGTCAATCAACTGATGATGCCCAGAGACACTGACGTTTAAGTCGTGAATACGCCCATCGGATAAGCCATATATCCAGCCATGCACTGATAGCTTTTCGCCCCGATGCCAAGCGTTCTGCACAATCGTGGTATGGCAAACGTTGGTCACTTGGCGTTTGACATTAATTTCACAGAGTAAATCCACCTCTTGCTCTGGGCTAAGGTGTTGAAAAGCATCGTCGTATTGATACCGCATCCCTTTTAACGCACGAAGCCAATTGTCAATCAAGCCATATTCTTGATGACCTAATGCTGCCTTGACCCCACCACAGCCATAGTGCCCACAGACGATGATATGCTCAACTTTGAGTACATCCACCGCATATTGCAAAACGGACAGCAAATTCATGTCCGTAGCCACCACCATGTTGGCGACATTGCGATGCACGAACAGCTCTCCAGGCATTAAGCCGACCACTTCATTGGCAGGGACACGGCTGTCCGAACAGCCTATCCACAGGTATTTGGGGTGCTGTTGGCGGGATAATCTTGGGAAATAATCTGGGTCACGGGCGGATAGAGCCTGCGACCAAAATTGATTGTTGTCAATAAGATGTTGTAAGGGGTTGGCTTGGTCGGTCATGGGCTATAGCAAGGTGGTTGATTTAACATCACCTTATCAAATTATGCTGATTTAGCCCATGCCTATTTGGGTGGAATGGATTAGCTAAAAGTGGTAAATAGCTTGTTAATGACAGCTCACTTCTGATACTGCTGTACAGCCCAGACGGCGGCTTCGACACGGGTACGCAGTCCGACTTTGCCTAGGATATGCTTGACATGGACTTTGACCGTGGATTCAGCAATGCCAAGCTTATTGCCTATCATCTTGTTGCTTAAGCCCTCAGCTATCATCTGTAACACTTGCTGTTCACGTTCGGTCAAGTCAAAATTATCTGCGGATTTGGCAGGTTTTCGCATGGCTTGTGCCAATATCGGGGCTAGGCTTGGGCTGATGACCAGCTCATCCCGCAGGATTTTGTGGATATCTTTGATAATATCTTCAGGCTCCATGTCCTTGAGCAGATAGCCGTCCACGCCCAGTTGCAGAGCGTCTTGTACGTCTTTGCTGTTGTCGGACACGGTGAACAGTAGCACTTTGCCCTCTATCTCACGCTCACGGATTTTCTTTAGGGTCTCAAGTCCATTCATCACAGGCATATTGTTGTCTAATACAATCAAATCCACGCTGTGATTGGCAAGGTATGCTAGTGCCTCTTCACCATGATTGGCTTCGGCAACCACGCTGATATTATTCTCAAAGCCTAGCAAATCGGCAATCCCACGCCGTATCATCGGGTGGTCATCAACCAATAAGAGTTTGGCAGGGCTGGTGGCGGTATAGACTTTGATTGACATTATGTTTCCTTATTTTTCGTTGAATCCGCCTAGTTATGAGGTGGGTTAAATTGAAATAAAAAACCGTTCGCCCTGAGCCTGTCGAACGGTGAAGGTTTACGTTGATGGTTCGACAGGCTCACCACAAACGTAAACTTAACTATGATTGCTACCTTTAACCACTATTCTATTTTCTGCTGAAACGCTTGCGGTAAAAACTGCACCCGAACGGCTGTGCCATGCGGTAATACATTGTTGATTTGACACTCACCGCCAAGGCTATGGCTACGTTCTTGCATGATGGTCATGCCGTAGTGGTGCTGACCGTCATCTTTGGGCTGTAGCCCCACACCGTCATCTTGGATGTGTAAGCTTACCACGCCTTGTTGGTTTTGCGATAGGCTGATGTGGGCATTTTTTGCCTGTGCATGGCGGTTGATGTTGGACAGGGCTTCACGGGTAATTTGTAGTAAATCAACTTGCTCAGTGGCGGTCAGATTGATGCTCATCAGGCGATTGTCCAAATGCACGGCAAATCCGCCTTTGTTGGCGAACTCATCGCCTGCTTGTGCCAAGGCGGTATCAAAACTGCCTTCTTCTATCTTTAAGCGGAAAGTTGCCAATAACTCACGCAGTTGGCTATATGCCCCATTCAGACCGTCTTTGGTTTGTGATAATACTTGCTCAATTTTGTGGTTATTGGGGTTTTGGTTATCTTTGAGCAAGGTGGTGAGCATACTGACTTGCATTTTGAGATACGATAACGACTGTGCCAGTGAGTCATGTAGCTCTCTTGCCATGGTGTTGCGTTCTTCCGACAAAATTAGCTGATGCTCTTGTTCCCGCTGTTTTTTCCCTGCAAACATCAGTCCAATGAGGTTGGCAAGGGTGTTTAGCAATTCATTTTCATCAAAAAAGGGTTCTTGACTATCGGCAAAATTTTGCCAGTTTTGTTCATCCAATAACGTGATACGATTGATAGGTGATGGCTTTTGGGAAGTAGCAGAGTTTGTGGGCTGGGGTTGTTTGCGGATGCCCTTGCCGTGATGATGGCGTGGCTTGACCAGTAATTCACCCCACTGGGTTTGTAGGCTGTTTATCGGATATACCCAAACGCCCTCATCATGCTTGATGTCACAGGTTTGGCAATGTGCTGGGTGGCAAAAACTTCGCCCAAGATGTCTTTTATCACGAATGCCCAAGCTGTGCATCGCCATCGCATCTTTGAAGTTATCATTGTGCAAATTAGCATCATGTAGGCACAGGCTAATGTCAAAATTGGGCAATACCGCACCAAACTGCTCGATAAGTACCTGTAGCCGTGCATAGGCAACTGGCTGTTGGTTAAGCTGTTTGGCAAAGTCATAGAGTAAGGTCAACGCTTGGTTACTTTGGGTAAGGTGGTAGGTTTTTTTGGCAACTTCGGCTTCTAGGTTGTTTTGGTAGGCTTTGAGGGTACTGGTCATTTGGTTAAAAGAATCACCCAACTCATTAAACTCTTCATAACCTGCGATATTAACGCTGGTGTCTTCCCCTTTACCAAATTGTTGTGTCGCCTTACGCAGTTGCCCAACAGGAATCAATACATTTTGTTGAATCTCATGTAACCCTGCCAACATGATAATGATGGTAAGTAACAACGCCCCAATTTGTAAGTTCTGTTGAAGGGATTGTCGATGCTCATTGCGGGTCTGAATTTGTTTGACCAACTTGTCAACATTATCAATATAGCGAAGTGAAATCGCATACAAGGCATCGCGATTGCCCTCTCTAACGCCCGTTTCAAGTGTTGGCTGAAGCTCTGTTGTCCAAATCTGCCGAATGGTGTCAATTTGCTGATTAATTTGGTTATCCCGATTGCCTTGCGACTGCTCATAATGAGCCAACTGGGCAAGACGACTTTGCATATCTTGGGTAAGTGTTGCCAGTAGCTCATCTTTACTCAAATGGCTGTCAATTGGCTGTGAAGCAGGAATACTTCGGGATAGAGTATCATTGGGTAATAACTGTTGGGATTGTATTTCGGGTTGTATTTGGGGTTGCGATTGTACTTGTGACTCATGGTTGGTGGATTGGTTAGCTAATGCTTGGGCATTGGCTGGGGTTTGTGCTGGTCGATTTTCTTGTTTTACCACCAAATAATTAATGCGGTAAGTCGCCATCCGCATCGAACCTGCGGTATTGACCGCCTCAGCATCTGACTGAGCAATCCATGCCAAAATTCCGCTAACCATCGCCATACCGACTGCCATCACCATGACAATCGCCACCGCACACCATGCCCGAACAGGCAGTGAGTTACTAATACTGGGCAAAAAACGTGAACGAAATACTGACTTTTGCAAAACTACCCCTAAATAGTTGTGATGGCAAAATCGTATAGGCTTTTACCTAACTTGCGTGAGAGTTTAGCATAAATAATTGAAAACTAGCGACTTTATAAAATAATCCCATCGCAAAAGCCATACTACTTTAGCAGTAATTTGCATCATTATTGCCCTTGCCAGTCGCAGGTTTCGCCCCTGCCAGACCGGCAAAACCCCTTCATACCTTGCTATGATATTACCCATACACCCATTTTGTGTAAGCTGGAGCATATCATGGCAAGTCTAAAAACCAAACAATATATGGTGCTGACCTCATCCACTATCGCCTTTACGGTGTGTTTTATGGTATGGATGATGTTTGCGGTACTGGGGATTCCCCTTAAAAAATCGTTGGGTCTAAGTGAAACCGAATTTGGTCTATTGACTGCGATTCCTGTGTTGACAGGCTCACTGGTACGGTTACCGATTGGGCTGTTGACCGATAAATTCGGTGGTCGGATTGTATTTTTTATTTTGATGTTGGCGACTGTGATTCCGATTTACTGTTTGTCGTTTGCCAGCGAATATTGGCACTTTTTGGTATTAGGTCTGTTTGTCGGTTTGGCAGGTGGTTCATTTACCGTGGGGATTGCCTATGTCGCCAAATGGTTTGAACCACAAAATCAAGGCTTGGCAATGGGCGTCTTCGGGGCGGGGAATGCAGGTTCGGCACTTACCAAACTCATCGCCCCCAGTATCATCGCCATTAGCACTTGGCAATTATTACCCAAAGTCTATGCGGTGATGATGTTGGTGACGGCAATTGGATTTTGGTTTTTGACCTTTGACAACAAAGAACACCGCACCGCCAGTAATGCCAGTATCGGCAGTCAATTAGCCGTGCTAAAAGACCCAAATGTGTGGCGTTATAGCCAGTATTATTCGATTGTGTTCGGGGGTTATGTGGCGTTGGCATTGTGGATGACGCACTATTATGTGGATGAATATGGTTTTAACCTCAAAACTGCGGCGTTTTTGGCAGCTTGTTTTAGTTTACCTGGCGGTGTACTGCGTGCGTTGGGTGGCTGGTTATCAGACCGTTATTCGGCTCATACCGTGACTTGGTGGGTGCTTTGGGTGTCCATGTTGATTCTATTCGTGTTGTCGTATCCACAGACTGACCTTGTGGTTCAAACCGTTACTGGCAATAAAAGCTTCCATTTAGGCTTAAACTCCACCCTATTCACCGTGTTGATTTTTGCCCTTGGCATTACCTTTGCGATTGGTAAAGCCTCGGTGTTCAAATACCTGTCTGATGACTACAAACAAAACATGGGAGCAGTGTCAGGCGTGGTTGGTTTGTTCGGTGGTCTAGGTGGCTTTATCCTACCCATTATGTTCGGTATGGCGGTGGATATCACAGGCTTGCGTAGCTCTGCGTTTATGATTATGTTTGGCGTGGTGTGGGTGTCGCTCATTTGGATTTATATGAGTGAAGTGCGTCCTACTATGGAAAAAGGGCATCAAGAACAAATGGCGTTGAAAAAAGCTCAAAGTTAAATGCTGGCTTAAATACTGGCGAAACCAAAAACCCACAAGTTATCTTGTGGGTTTTTTATGTTAAACCTTATCTACCCCCAAAGGATAATATTGCCCCTAAAACCTAGCCCTTGGCATAAGATTTTTTTGCTCAAAAAACCATTATGCTAACAAGGTAAAAAATCCTTTTGAGGCAAATCAAACGCACCCCAAGGGTATATTGGAGGCTCTTATGAACAACGAACTAAAAGGCGGTCGCCGTATTGACGATTGGCGACCCGAAGACGAAAAATTTTGGGCAAATGGTGGTAAACAAACCGCCACACGCAACTTATGGATATCCATTCCCAACTTACTACTGGCGTTCTCCGTGTGGGTGATTTGGTCAGTGGTCGTGGTGCGTATGCCAGACGCAGGCTTTCATTTTGACAAAGCCCAACTCTCTTGGCTAACTGCTTTACCCGCCTTATCTGGGGCGACGTTGCGGATTTTTTATTCGTTCCTGGTGCCAATTTTTGGCGGACGTAAACTCACCACCCTTGCGACCTTATCACTCTTGATTCCGACTATTTGGATGGGCTTTGCATTACAAGACTCAAATACCCCTTTTGCCACTTTTGCTATCATTGCTTTGCTGTGTGGGTTTGGTGGGGCGAACTTTGCCTCTAGTATGTCCAATATTTCGTTCTTTTATCCAAAATCGCAACAAGGCACAGCGATGGGCTTAAACGCTGGTTTGGGTAATTTGGGTGTGTCGGTCATGCAGTTTTTAGTCCCTGCGGTGATTGGCGTGGGTATCTTTGGGGCGTTGGGCGGTGATGCCCAAACCACTGCCAAAGGCACGACCATGTATCTACAAAACGCTGGTTTTGTGTGGGTACCTTTGATTATCATAGCTGCCCTTGCCGCTTGGTTTGGTATGAATGACTTGTCGTCTGCCAAAGCGTCTTTTAAAGACCAATCGGTGATTTTCGGTCGTCAACAAAACTGGATTATGTGTATCTTGTACCTTGCGACTTTTGGTTCGTTTATTGGGTTTTCGGCGGCATTTCCGATGTTGATTAAACAATCATTCCTAGATGTGAATCCGCTTAAAGTGGCGTTTTTAGGACCTTTGGTTGGTGCGTTATTCCGTCCGTTCGGTGGCTGGCTTGCTGACAAATTGGGCGGTGCAAAAGTCACCTTAATCAACTATGGCGTGATGGCATTGGCAGTAATCGCAGTAATGTACTTCCTAAAAGCAGGGAACTTTGCAGGGTATTTTGCGTGCTTTATGGTGCTATTTATCACCACTGGGATTGGTAATGGCTCGACTTTCCGTATGATTCCTGTGATTTTCCGTACTTTCCATGAGCGTTTGGGCGGTGCAGATTGGCAACTCAATGCTCGTAAAGAGTCAGCAGCGGTGGTTGGTTTTACCTCAGCCTTTGCGGCGTATGGTGGGTTCTTTATCCCTAAAATGTTCGGTTCAGGTCTTGGGGCGAATGGCACGTTTACCGCATTGATTGTGTTTTATGTGATTTGTATGGTGCTAACATGGTGGTACTATAGCCGTAAAGGGGCTGAGTTTCCAAGTTGATTTTAGAACCTGTTCACAATCTTTTCAATAATAAAGCGATGAAAGCAAGACTGGTAAATTGAAGGCTCGAATTTAAATGACGCTCACAGTTTTTCCATAGACGTCTATTTTTTTCAAGCCAAGCAAACGAACGTTCTACAACCCATCGCTTTGCCATGACTTTAAACGTATGCAGTTCATTTCTTTTGGCAACCTGTTCTGAGTACATACAACAACCCACAAAATACGTCATAAAGCTCAACCGTTCTTGGTTTGGTCCTCTTCCTTGCACTTTCTAAAATAGGTAGTATGTGTTCGAATTGTTTTCGGCCAATGTCGCTTGGATAGGCTTTTCTCATGGTGAATAATTCGGTTATTAATCAATTATGTGGCTTATCCTAGTTTGACCCTTGCAACGTTATCCAATGTGGCAAATGCACTTGGCAAAAAGCTAAAAGTTGAATTTGTTGATGATTTGGTAATGGCATAACAAATAGTACTTGCAAATATCTCTCCCAAGTAGCTTGTCCAAAGTAAATCTTCCCCTATTACTCCCAAATGAGTATTGTTGCGATTGGTGAATCGGTGCAAAATAAACTTGAGTAAAGCACTGGGAATTCACCATGTCCACCAAAATACCGACCAAAACGTCATCAAAACTGCCGACCAACCTGCACGCTATCGCATCCGCTAGTTATCCCCCCAAATCCCCACACCCTATCCTAAACTTAGGCTTTCGGGTGTTCTTTGTCGGGGCATCGGTGTTTGCCATTATCACCATGGGGCTATGGCTTGCGGTATTGCAAGGCTGGACAGGCTTTACACTGACCGCTTTCACGCCTTTTATGTGGCACGCCCATGAGATGATTTTTGGCTATGCGTTAGCGGTCATCGCAGGCTTTCTGCTCACTGCGGTGAAGACATGGACAAATCAGCCCATGCCGTATGGGTGGCGGTTGTTTGCGATATTTCTGCCTTGGGCATTGGCAAGGCTGACATGGGCGTGCTTACCGCAGCTGTCGTCTGATATCACAGCGATTGGGCTAAGGCTTGCCAGTGGACTGGATATTCTTTGGTGGTCGCTGGTTTGCGTAGCGGTGTTTACCCCGATTATTCGGGTACATCAACGTCGCCAAATCGGTATCCTTGCCAAACTTGCTTTGCTATGGCTTGCATTTGTCATCTTCGCTATTGGGGCATGGCGTTCCGATATCGCATGGCAAAAGACAGGCGTGTATCTAGCGTTTTATCTGATTATTGGGGTAGTGCTGACCATTGGGCGACGGGTCATGCCGATGTTCATCAGCAATGGTATCAATCATCATCTGCCCAAAAACGCTCCCAAAATAGAACTCAAAAACGCTGTATGGGTGGATAGGGTCAGTCTGTTTGGCTTTCTTGCCTTTATGCTCGCAGACTTGTGCGGTCAGCCTGTGGTTGCGTCACTGTTTGCCCTTGTCACAGCATTGGCGAATGGCTATCGGCTGATGGGTTGGTATCACAGTGGGATGTGGGGCAAGCCGTTGGTATGGTCGCTGTTTGTAGCGTTTGGCGGTATGGTGGTGGCATTGGGGATGTTTGCGGTGTTGCCTTGGGTAGGTTTTGCCCATAGCTTTGCGGTGCATACGTTGGCATTGTCAGGGATCGGGGTGATGACATTGTCGATGATGAGCCGTGTGAGTCTAGGGCATACAGGGCTGTCGGTGCATGAGCCACCTAAATTGGTCGGGGTGATATTAACGCTTATGGTGGTGACTATGGTTACTCGTGGGCTGTTGCCGATTGTATTGCCCGCTTACTATACACAGCTGTTGACTGTGTCGCAGGTGTTATGGCTTATCAGCTTTATACTGTTTTTGTGTGTGTATCTGCCGATTTTAAGCAAGCCTAGAAAAGACGGTTTATTTGGTTGAATTGTTGAATTTAAATCTTCAAAAGTAAAATATTACGTACCAAAACAAAATTATCAGCCGTTGCCGTAAAACCACCGACTTTAGGCGGTGGATATAAGGCAACTCATACACTATAACGCTTGCATAAATTTTGCTAAAATAATTTGCATGAAAACACTCAAGCTACGCATACGAGACAAACATACTGATAAACTCAACCGCCTAAGCGGTGCGGTCAATTTCGTGTGGAATTATGTCAATGACTTGAGTTACAAACACCTAAAAAAGACTGGTAAATTCTTTAGTGCTTACGACCTAAACGACTACACCAAAGGTAGCGGTGAACTACTTGGCTTACACAGTCAGACCATCCAAGCCATCAATGAAACCCACGCCAAAGCTCGAAAGCAATTCAAAAAAGCCAAACTAAACTGGCGAACCAACAACCCAAATTCAAAACGTAAATCATTAGGCTGGCTACCCTTTAAACAATCCGCCATCAAACACATTGCTACCCACCAAACAAGTAAAAAAGGCTTAAAATCCACCTTGCAACTAAGCCTAGCCAAAGGGCAAAAACTCATCATCAACCTATGGGACAGCTACAACCTTAGCCTATACCAAATCAACACATGCGAATTGGTACAAGACAGCCGTAACCGTTGGTATGCTTGTATCACCGTCAAAGACTACCCTAAAACACAATGCGGAACGGGTAGCGTAGGCATTGACTTAGGACTTAAAGACAGTGCTACCGCCTCAAACGGTGACAAGCTAACCATTAAGCAAACGCTAAAATATGCCAAAGCATTAGCCACCGCCCAACGTGCCAAAAACAAACAGCGTGTCAAGGCAATCCATGCCAAAATCAAACATACACGCCAAGACCTAATCCACAAATTCACCACCCAATTAGTCAAAGACAATGCCCTAATCGTGGTCGGTGATGTGAAAACCACCCAATTTAACAGTAAAAAAGGCAAACTCGCCAAATCGGTTTACGATGCAGGCTGGTTTGAACTGAAACGACAACTGACCTACAAATGCGAGAACGCAGGTTGCCGTTTTGAAATCGTGAATGAGAGATACACGACCCAGCGATGTTCGTGTTGCGGTGAAATCACCGCCAATAGTCCGAAAGGTAGAAAATCGCTTGGAATAAGAGAATGGATATGTGCTTCGTGTGGCACATGGCATGATAGAGATATCAATGCCAGTAAGAACATTCTTGCGGTCGGGCTTGACCGTCTTGTAGAAGGAATCCCCGAACGATAGGGAGGGGAGGAAGTCAATCATTTCAATAATCTAATACCCCCTAAGTAGTAGTATTCACCACCCTATAGCCGATAGGCAAGACACTTTACACCTCCTATACTCATGCTAGATATAACCTTACCATCTAGATGAGGATAGCAAAATGAGCCATCTACTCGACCAATTTAAATTTTTTACCAAAAAAACAAGCGAATTTGCTGACGGTCATGGCGAAGTGCGTGACGAAAGCCGTGACTGGGAAAACAGCTACCGCAGTCGTTGGCAATACGATAAAATCGTCCGCTCGACTCACGGTGTGAACTGTACTGGCTCATGCTCATGGAAAATCTACGTCAAAAACGGTCTAGTCACTTGGGAAACCCAACAAACCGACTACCCACGTACTCGCCCAGACCTACCCAACCACGAACCTCGTGGCTGTCCTCGTGGGGCAAGCTATAGCTGGTATATGTACTCAGCCAACCGCCTAAAATACCCAAAAGTGCGTAAACCGCTACTCAAATTATGGCGTGAAGCCAAAGCCCAATTTGCCGACCCAGTCGAAGCATGGGGTAGTATCGTGTCTGACCCTGCCAAAACCGCCCAATACAAATCCAAACGTGGTTTGGGTGGCTTTGTGCGTTCAAGTTGGAGCGAAGTGAACGAAATCATCGCCGCCTCGAATGTCTATACCGCCAAAACCTTTGGCCCTGACCGTATCATCGGCTTTTCGCCGATTCCTGCGATGTCAATGGTCAGCTATGCTGCAGGTAGCCGTTATTTATCATTAATCGGTGGCGTGTGCTTGTCATTTTATGACTGGTATTGTGACTTACCACCTGCTAGCCCAATGGTTTGGGGTGAGCAGACTGACGTACCAGAATCTGCCGATTGGTACAATTCTGACTATATCATCGCTTGGGGGTCAAACGTACCGCAAACTCGTACCCCAGACGCTCACTTCTTTACCGAAGTGCGTTATAAAGGCACAAAAACTGTCGCAATCACCCCTGACTATGCCGAAATCTCAAAACTTTGTGACCTATGGCTTAATCCAAAACAAGGCACAGATGCCGCCCTTGCTCAAGCCTTTAGCCATGTGATTATCAAAGAATTTTATCTCAAACAACCAAGTGATTACTTCGTTGATTATGCCAAACGCTACACTGATTTGCCGATCCTTGTTATGGTCGAAGGCGAAGGTCGAGAGTTGCGTGCAGGACGTTTCTTGCGTGCGTCTGATTTGACAGGCAACCTTGAGCAAGACAACAACCCAGAATGGAAAACCGTTGCCATCAATCAACATGGCGAATTGGTATCACCACAAGGGTCGATTGGCTACCGTTGGGGCGATGCCGAACGTGCCGACAAAGGCAAATGGAACTTGGAAGCTCGTGACGGCTCAACTGGGGCTGAGATTGATTTAGCGTTAAGCCAAAAAGACAGTGGCGAAACCGTGGAAGTCGGTTTGGATTATTTTGGCGGTGACGAACACCCTTACTTTACCGCAGTCGCTGGCGATGCCATTCAGTATAAAACTATCCCTTGTCGCACCATCAACCTTGCCAATGGTCAAACCGCCAAAGTCGTGACCGTGTTTGATTTAATGGTGGCAAATCTTGGCGTGGCAAATGGGGTTGGCGGTCAGCACGTTACCGATGATTACAATGATGCCACCGTCGCAGGCACACCTGCATGGCAAGAAGCCATCACAGGCGTAAGCCGCGAAAAAGTGATTCAAATTGCCCGTGAATTTGCCGAAAATGCCCACAAAACGCACGGTAAATCCATGATTATCATTGGTGCAGGGATGAACCACTGGTATCACCTTGACATGAACTACCGTGGCGTGATTAATATGCTCATGCTGTGTGGTTGTATTGGTAAATCTGGCGGTGGTTGGGCACATTATGTTGGACAAGAAAAACTACGTCCACAATCTGGCTGGGCCCCATTGGCATTTGCTCTTGACTGGCACAGACCACCACGCCACATGAACAGCACAAGTTTCTTCTACAACCATTCTAGCCAATGGCGTTATGAAAAATTGTCGGCTCATGAATTGTTGTCACCACACGCCAACAAAACCCATTTCCCAGAGCATATGCTCGACTACAACATTCGAGCCGAGCGTGCAGGTTGGCTACCATCTGCTCCACAGCTAAACCGCAACCCACTCACCATTGCCAATGAAGCCAAAGCAAAAGGCATGAAAGTGGAAGATTATGTGGTCGAAAGCCTACAAAATGGCTCATTAAGTTTTGCCTGTGAAAGCCCAGATAACCCTGCCAACTTCCCACGCAATCTGTTTATTTGGCGTTCAAACTTGCTTGGTTCATCAGGTAAAGGGCATGAATATATGCTCAAATATCTCTTAGGTACAAAAAATGGCGTATTGGGCGATGAAACCGTTGCCGAACTACGTCCGCATGAAGTCGATTGGGTCGAAAACGCCCCCACAGGCAAACTTGACCTTGTGACGACCCTTGATTTTCGTATGTCGAGTACCTGTTTATATTCAGATATCGTGTTGCCAACAGCGACATGGTACGAAAAAGACGACATGAACACCTCGGATATGCACCCATTTATCCACCCATTGACTGCCGCCACCGACCCTGCTTGGGAATCAAAATCAGACTGGGAAATCTACAAAGGCATTGCCAATGTATTCTCACAACTGTCAGCGACCCATCTTGGCGTACAGACCGATGTCGTCACTTTGCCCATGCAACATGACAGCGTTGGCGAATTGGCACAGCCATTTGGCGGTACAGACTGGAAAACCGCAGGCGAAAAACCTGTTCCGGGTAAAAACTGTCCACATATCAAAGTTGTGGAACGTGACTATCCAAGCACCTATGCCAAATACACCGCCTTGGGTACGTTAATGGACACTTTGGGTAATAACTCCAAAGGCATGGACTGGGACACCAAAGAAGAAGTGGCACAACTTGGCGAGCTAAGCTACACCGTTACCGAGCCGACTGTCGCACAAGGTCGCCCTCGTATTAACACCGCCATTGACGCTGCCGAAACCATCCTGATGCTTGCCCCAGAAACCAACGGTCATGTGGCGGTCAAAGCATGGTCAGCCTTGTCAAAAAATACAGGGCGTGACCACACCCATTTGGCAAAATCGAGCGAACACGAAAAAATCCGTTTCCATGATATCGTGGCACAACCTCGCAAAATTATCTCAAGCCCAACTTGGTCTGGACTAGAATCGGAAAAAGTCAGCTACAACGCAGGCTACACCAACGTACACGAGTTGATTCCTTGGCGTACTATCACAGGTCGTCAGCAGTTTTATCAAGACCACCCTTGGATGCAGGCGTTTGGTGAGCAGATGCAACAATACCGCCCACCGATTGACACCAAAACCGTTGAGCATTTTAAAGGCTACAAAACCAACGGCAATAAAGAAGTGGTATTAAACTTCTTAACACCGCACCAAAAATGGGGCATTCATAGTACCTATTCTGAAAACTTGCTAATGCTGACCCTTTCTCGTGGCGGTCCTTGTGTGTGGATGAGCGAAATTGACGCACGCAAAGCTGACATCGAAGACAACGACTGGATTGAAGTGTTTAACGCAAACGGCTCAATCACCGCTCGTGCCGTGGTGTCGCAACGTGTCAAAGAAGGCATGACCATGATGTACCATGCCCAAGAAAAACTGGTCAACATCCCAGGCTCAGAATCCACAGGCACTCGTGGCGGTATTCATAACTCAGTCACTCGTGCGGTGCTAAAACCCACCCACATGATTGGTGGCTATGCCCAACAAGCCTATGGCTTTAACTACTATGGCACAGTCGGCTGTAACCGTGACGAATTTGTGTTGGTGCGTAAAATGGCAAAAGTCGATTGGCTTGAAGGCAAACCCGATGACGAATTGCCTCGTCCATTACCGACCACGTTGGATTAAGATGTCATTAACCCCACCCCAACCCTCCCCTTAGCAGGGGAGGGAGCAGTTCTCCCCCTGACAAGGGGGAGTTAGAGGGGGTTAAATAGAGGATGATTTAGAATTTTCTAGCTTTTTTAAAGCGTAGTCTAAATATAGGCTACTACTTTAGCATAATGAACCACTCAACTTATCCCCTTTGGCATGATGTTTTTGGCAAGCCGAGGGGGATACAATAAAAAAATGACAAATACCCAAATTTATGCTCACCCCACTGATGCGGTCAGCCATAAATTAGGCAACCCATAAGGAATTTTTTATGAAAATTCGCTCACAAGTCGGCATGGTGCTAAACCTTGATAAATGTATCGGTTGTCACACCTGCTCAGTCACCTGTAAAAACGTCTGGACCAGTCGTGAAGGCATGGAATACGCATGGTTTAACAATGTCGAATCCAAACCTGGTATCGGCTACCCCAAAGAATGGGAAAACCAAGCCAAATGGAAAGGTGGCTGGATTCGCAACGCTGACGGCTCAATCAACCCAAAAATCGGGGGAAAATTCCGCATTCTCGCCAATATCTTTGCCAACCCAGATTTGCCAAGTATTGACGACTACTACGAACCGTTTGACTTCGATTACCAACACCTACACACCGCCCCGATTAGCGAACACCAACCGATTGCTCGCCCACGCTCACTGATTACAGGCAAGCGGATGCAAAAAATCGAATGGGGTCCCAACTGGGAAGAAATTCTTGGTTCAGAATTTGCCAAACGCCGTTTGGACAAAAACTTTGACAACGTCCAAGCCGATATCTACGGTCAATACGAAAACACCTTTATGATGTACCTACCACGCCTGTGCGAGCATTGCTTGAACCCTACGTGTGTTGCCTCGTGTCCAAGTGGGGCGATTTATAAACGTGAAGAAGACGGCATTGTGCTGATTGACCAAGAAAAATGTCGTGGCTGGCGGATGTGTATTTCGGGCTGTCCTTACAAAAAAATCTACTACAACTGGAAGTCGGGCAAATCCGAAAAATGTATCTTCTGTTACCCTCGTATCGAAAGCGGTATGCCAACCGTGTGTTCCGAAACCTGCGTAGGGCGGATTCGCTATCTAGGCGTGCTATTGTATGATGCCGACAAAATCAAAGAAGTCGCTGGTATCGCCAACGAAAAAGACCTTTACCAAGCCCAACTTGACATTTTCCTTGACCCAAATGACCCTGCGGTCATCGCCCAAGCCCTAAAAGACGGCGTGGATATGTCGGTCATCGAATCCGCTCAAAAATCGCCTGTGTATAAACTGGCAATGGACTGGAAATTGGCATTGCCATTGCACCC
Organism: Moraxella sp. DOX410; assembly: GCF_032248735.1. Classification (NCBI taxonomy): domain Bacteria; kingdom Pseudomonadati; phylum Pseudomonadota; class Gammaproteobacteria; order Moraxellales; family Moraxellaceae; genus Moraxella; species Moraxella sp. DOX410. Next base: position 41,172 of record NZ_CP135140.1, read on the forward strand.
AGAATACCGCACCTTGCCAATGGTTTGGTATGTGCCACCACTATCGCCGATTCAAAACGCCGCCGAAGCAGGCACAGTCGGTATGGACGGCTTGATTCCAGATGTCGATAGCTTGCGTATTCCTGTCAAATACCTTGCCAATATGCTGACCGCAGGCGATGAAGCCCCTGTCAAATTGGCACTCAAACGCTTACTTGCCATGCGTAGCTACAAACGCTCACAACTGGTCGATAAAGTTGATGCCCAAAGCGTGCTAGACAGCGTAGGTCTGAGCAAACACCAAGTCGAAGAAATGTACCGCTACCTTGCGATTGCCAATTACGAAGACCGTTTTGTCATCCCAACCGCTCACCGTGAAGAAGCCCTAAGCGATGCGTTTGCCGAGCGTGGTGGCTGTGGCTTTACCTTTGGCAATGAATGCAACGGTGACAGCGATTACAGTATGTTTGGCAATAAAAAAACCAGTCGCCGTGACATGATTGACACCGTGCAAACTTGGGAGAACTGATATGAGTGACGCTACCCCAACGGTTGAAAACACCAATATTGAGCAAACCAATATTCACAGCAACAGCCACGATATGAAACTGTTAAAAGTGATTAGTTTGCTCATGGATTATCCCAGTCACGAACTGTTTGCCGATGACACGTTAGACGTTTGCAAAGACTTGGTAAAAATTTCACGCTTGATTAGCCCAGCAGTGCGAGGCGAAATCGCAGACTTGATTGACAGCTTGACAAATTTGGGTGAATTAGAAGCCCAAGCCCGCTATGACAGCCTATTTGAACGTGGTCGCACCTTGTCGCTATGGCTGTTTGAACACGTTCATGGTGAAAGCCGTGACCGTGGTCAAGCCATGGTCGATTTAATGGCTCAATACGAGCAAGCAGGATTTGCTATTGATGCCAAAGAATTGCCAGATTACATTCCGATGTACCTTGAGTTTTTGGCATACCAAGCCGTAGCCACAGGTGACGAAATGCAAGTCCGCATGGACATTGCCGATGTCAGCCATATTTTGACAGTGCTTGGGGCAAGACTTATTGATAAACAAAGTGAGTACGCCAGCTTATTTAAGGCATTATTGCAAGTCGCAGGACAGCCGTTAAGCTTGATTGATGACGAGCTTGCCAATATGAATAAATCCGAAGCGGTCAAACTTGCCGAAGACAGCCTTGAAGCCATTGACAGCGAATGGGAAGAGGAAATGGTGGACTTTTTGGGTGCAGAGCAAGAGCGTTGCCCCTCCAACCAAACCCAACAACATATCGCCCAAAACCTCGGACAACAAGCCCAGCACAACAGCATTACCCCTGTGCATTGGGTCGATTTTGACACAACGAATTCAAAACCATTAACCAATAATCCATCTGCCTTGAGCACTGACGTACAAGGAGAGCTATTATGAATATCGCACCACCTAGTTATGAAGCATTGGCCGACTTAAATTTATTACAAGTCTTTTTATTCGGTATTTATCCCTATATTGCCTTGGTTGTTGCTATCTTAGGGAGTTGGGCACGTTTTGATTTGTCACAATACTCTTGGAAAACCAGCTCTTCTCAAATGCTACAACCCAAGCATATGCGTATAGGCAGCAATTTATTTCATATTGGCATAATCACTGTGTTGCTTGGTCACCTGTTTGGGATGCTAACACCACATTTTATTTATGAGAACTTTATCAGTGCTGCTCATAAGCAAATTTTAGCGGTAGTCGTAGGGGGTATTGCAGGTGTAGTATGTTGGTTTGGTATGGTATTGTTGATGATTCGACGTTTTACTGACCCACGTATTTCTAACACATCAACTTTTAGTGATAAGTTAGTGCTAATCCTGTTATTTATTCAGTTAAATCTAGGGTTACTATCAATCTTTACGTCGATGAAGCATCTGGATGGTGCAACCATGATGAACTTAGCGGGTTGGGCACAGGATATTACTATCTTACGTCCTTGGCAAGCAGCTGCACGTATTAAACAAGCGGATTTGATTTATCAAATTCATATGGCATTAGGGATTACATTAGTAATGATATTCCCATTTACCCGTTTGATTCATATTATTTCTGCGCCGATTTGGTATCTTGGCAGACGCTATCAAATCGTCCGTCAAAAAACGGCTCAATAATCTAAATGTTATGATACGGATGTAGGGGCACCATGCTTATGCCCCACTATAGTAATTTAAAAAACTGATTTATTTTCCCAGTTTCCACGGATAGAACACTCCAGCCGTCTATTCGTGGTTTTTTTTAGCAAATATCATCAACGCATTAGACTTCTGAAGAATCTTTTTGAGGCTGAAAGATTGAGCCACTCTGACATAGCCTAATGGACATAGCCTAATGGTCGTCTTTTGATAATACTCACGTATTTTTTATAGCTAAAGCAGTTAATAATTGATACAAAAACCGCTTGCCCTGAGCCTATCGAACTTGCTCTACTCCATTTCGTTAAGCTCATCACAAATGGAAATGTACCATTGTTATAATTCTGCCACTATGCGTTAACTATAGAGGAAATTGAATTATGAAACAACAAACACAGACCACGCATGATAGTTTATCAAATCAAGCTAACATCAATCTATCTAACCCAATGCCACCTCATTTTGACATCATTATCGTTGGAGCAGGACCTGCAGGCTTAAGTTTTGCCAAAGCCATCGCACAGACAGGTTTACAAATTGCAATTGTCGAAAAAGCTTCTGAAGACAGCCTTGCTAATCCACCTTATGATGGACGTGAAATCGCTTTAACCCACGCCTCCAAAGATATCATGCAACAACTGGATATTTGGCAAAAAATTCCTAATGACGAAAAACATATTTTAAAAGATGCCAGTGTGTATGATGGTAACTCAACTTATCAGCTATACTTTGGCAAACCAAAAAGTGTCAGAGGACTTGCCATTGAAGGGTTAGGCTATTTGGTATCCAATCCCTTGATTCGCAAAGCTTGCTATGAAGCGACCAAAGTCTGTGACAATATCACTTTACAGTGTGACAGCGGTGTCAAAAATGTGCAGACAGCGTCACGCTTCGTTACGGTAACATTAGATAACTTACAGACAATCACTGCCAATATGCTTATCGTAGCAGATAGTCGCTTCTCACAAACTCGTCGCCAATTAGGTATCACAGCAGATAGCCATGATTTTGGACGAAGTATGATTGTGTGCCGTATGTCACACACCCAGTCTAATCAGCAAAGAGCCGTTGAATCATTCTACTATGGGGTGACAGTGGCATTATTACCGATGACTGAGCAGATGACCAACTGCGTGATTACGGTAAAAAATGAACAAGCTGAGTATTTATTAGGCTTATCACCCACTGCCTTCGCCAAAGAAATTGAGGGTTACATTGACGGTAGCCTTGGCGAAATGCGATTAATCAGTAGTCAACATCGCTATCCATTAGTGGGGGTGCATGCCAATCGTTTTTATGCCAATCGCAGTGCAGTTATCGGTGATGCCGCAGTGGGTATGCATCCTGTCACAGCTCATGGATTCAATTTGGGTCTGCATAGTGTTGCAGTATTATCTAAACTTATCAAACAAGCTGTAGCCAACCAATCTGATTTCGCCTCACCCGAGCTATTAGCAAAATATCAACGCCAGCATATGTTATTGACTCGCCCAATGTATCACGGTACGAATGCAATGGTGACATTATTCACCACAGAAAACAAACCAGCCAAGGCAATTCGTTCATTGGTATTGCGGGTTAGCAATAATTTACCACCGTTAAAATCTTTGATTACTAAACAGTTGACAGGCTAATACCGTTAAGACAAATATGCTGTCAAAGCATTGTTCCAACAGCCTTATCTATCGCCTTCCTTATCTATCGCCTTATAGACAACCAAAAAAGCAGCTCAGCTCTTTCGTGGTTGTCTATTTAGCCACATCATCCGAATAGGGACATGCCCTAGTAGCATGGCATAATCACAATGGAGTATTTTTTAAATCATTGATAATTGTCATAATGGGGAAACTTTATAAAATTACAATTTCATACGATTCTAAGGAAAATCTCCATGAGCGTTGCTACCTTTAACCCCCAAAACCCAACCAATTTAGACACCCAATCACCCAAATCAACAGGCTGTGGCGGTGGTACTTGTGGCTGTGCAGGTGGTGACAAACAAACTCACGAACATCACCATCATGAACATACTCATAACCATGACCATCATGATGAATTTGATGATGACATTCGTATCATGCCAACCTCAGATGACCTCAAACGCCCCCACAGCGAAAAAGAACTCATCGAAGAGGCACTAGCTGAGGCGAAACGCCCCGATAATCTAATCGCCAGTAGTCGCCAACAAATCCCCAATATCAGCGTCAATGGCGTGATCATCGACCCCACCGCCATCGCCCAAGAAGTGCAATATCACCCAGCCAACAGCCAAGACGAGGCGTTATTTTTATCCGCCCAAGCCCTGGTCATCCGAGAACTGCTCAAGCAAGCCGTGTATGCCGACCCCACATTGGGCGAATCCGCTTGGCAAGCCGATGAAGAAACCGCCATCAGCGACTTGATTGATAAAAACGTCCAACCCACCATACCTAATGAAGAGAGCTGTCGCCAGTTATTCAATAGCAACCCACAACGCTACGTCACTCCACCGCTGTTAACGGTACGCCATATTTTATTGGCTTCGCCACCCGATGCAGGGGAAGAACGTATCGAGCTAAAAAAACAAGCGACAAACCTAATTGAAACCCTGCAAAACAGCCAAAATCGGGACGCTGACTTTATCCAATTCGCCCAACAATACTCATTGTGTCCCTCAAAAGACAACGGCGGTGATTTGGGCGAAATCGTCAAAGGCGAAACCGTACCAGAGTTCGAGCAAGCGGTGTTTGGTTTGCCTGTCGGCGTGTCGGTCAATCCCATCGAAACTCGCTATGGCGTGCATATTGTTGAGGTGTTAAGCCGTGAAGACGGTCAAGCCTTGAGTTTTGAGCAAGCCATGCCGATGATTGCCAATGAATTGATCCAACAATCGTTTCATCATGGTTTGACGGACTTTTTGTTCAAACTTAGCCATAATGCTGATATTCAAGGCATGAATTTGCAAATGAATGAAGAAAATGTGTATCGTGGGTGACAAAAGTTTTAAAAAACCCACAGCTTGTAGGGTGGGTTAGTCGTATTTTTTGGCGTAACCCACCAGACTAAATGATTGATTTTATGATTAAATTGTTGGGTAACGCTTTGCTAACCCGCCCTACTTATTTGAATGTATTAGAGATGAAGTATGATATCCGTCCAAGATTTAAAATCCGCCATTACCGAACGTTGCCAACAATATTTAGCCGAACATCCGCTCAATCAGCGAGCGACCCAAACGCTACCACTATTGCAAGCCAAAAATCATATTTTGGCACAAGACATCACCGCCAGTTTTGACATTCCACGCCAAAACCTATCCGCAATGGACGGTTATGCCTTTGCCAAGGGTAGCGAGCTTGCCGAACACACCGCTCTGACTATCGTGGGTGAATCGGTCGCAGGCAAGCCATTTGACGGTACATTACAAGCAGGGCAAGGCGTGCGGATTTTTACAGGGGCGGTCGTGCCGAGCGATTGCGACACCGTGGTGATGCAGGAAAATACCAATTTTAACGATATTAAAGATAGCATTGATAAAACCCAGCTCTATGCCATTACGCTAACTAAAACCGCCACAGTCAGCTCAAATATCCGCTATCAAGGCGAAGAAGTGCAAACAGGCGAAACCGTCCTAACCATTGGCAAACGCCTGAATCCCACTGATATCAGCCTATTGGCAAATCTAGGCGTGGCTCAAGTGTCGGTATTTGCCCCTTTGACCGTGGGTATCATCGCCACAGGGGATGAGTTGGTACAAATCGGCGAGCCACTCACCCATTTGGCAAAGATTTATAATTCCAATACCCCAACGCTGAAATCCTTGCTCCATGAATTGCCCATTATTATCAAAGATTATGGCATTGTTGCCGACACGCTTGAGGCGACTCGAAACACGGTACAGCAAGCAATTAGCGAATGTGATTTGATTATCTCAAGTGCAGGGGTATCGGTGGGCGATTATGACTTTTTAACCACGGTGATTGATGATTTGGGGCAAATTAACCATTACAAAGTGGCGATGAAACCCGGAAAGCCGTTTGTGTTTGGAGAGTTTAAAAAAGCCGAAAAAACCGTTTTGTATTTTGGTTTACCCGGAAATCCGTTATCGACGGTGGTCGGTTGTTTGCAGTTTGTCAAACCTGCGTTATGGCGACTGTCAGCGGTCAATGAAATAGATCTGCCAAAGCCATTACGGTTGCAAGCCAAAACCACCCATAACATCAAAAAAGCGGTTGGCAGACAGGATTATCAACGAGCGTTTGTTGCCCAAGACGATGAGGGGAATTTAAGCGTCACGCCCTTATCCGCTCAAGATTCGCACCGTATCAAGCAGTTAAGCCAAGCGAATTGTTTGTTGGTATTACCGCAAGACAATGCAGGGGTGACGGCAGGTGAATGGGTGACGATTGAGCCTTTTAGTTGGAACTTTCAATAATTTTAATTTTTAAAATTGTTAAAAATACACTACATTGGTGAAATGATTTTGGATATCAATAAATTTTCCATCTTTCAAAACAATAGTAGGTGGGAAAAAATTGATATCCTTAAATTCATTAATAGCTTCATCTATAGAGATAATTTCAGGATTTCTAAATTTGAAAAAACTTAACTCTCTTAAATGCTCATGAAATATCTCATCAACGAATTTAAATTTATTAATTTCTTTTTGGTCAAAGTCATCAGAGTTTTCTAAATAATTTACAAAACCCGAAAACAAAGTTTCTATAATGGCATATTGTGCATTATCAATATATTGGAGTTTTTCCATTCTGACTACATCACTCCAGTCATCATAGGTAAATAAAAAACCTTGTGAACTCTGTTGTAATATATTGTCGTAATTTTTACCAAGCATAAGCTCTTTTACTGATTGAAAAGTATTAAGCATTTCTGACTTAATCAAAGGATGTAATTTTTTCCTAATTGTTGGTTTTTGGCTTGATAATTAATGATTAGATTATACAAAATTCCTTTAAATCTTAATACCGTCTTTATCTGTACCGCTAAAGTAGTAGTTTGCCTTACTAATGGTGAATGGTATTCTTACTAAAAACTTGTTACAGTAAAATTTCACCCATTACCGAGGCAACGCCTAAAGCTCACCATGAAAACCATCACCACCCACCCAATGCCTGTAGGCTCAAGCCCTACCGCTCATCGTTATGCCCCCAAATCAACGCTGGTGGACGGTTTTCATAGACAACTCAATTACTTGCGCCTGTCAGTCACCGATTTTTGTAACTTCCGCTGTGACTATTGTTTGCCAAACGGCTATACCGCCAACGGTGGCAAACGCCCCGATAATGAACTTTCCCTGAATGAAATCAATACCTTAGTACAAGGCTTTGCCGAATTGGGTACAAGCAAAATCCGCTTAACAGGCGGTGAGCCGTCCATTCGCTCTGACCTTACCGATATCATCGCTTTGACCAAAAGTCACGGCATTGCCACGGTAGCGGTGAGTTCTAACGGCTACAAACTCGGCAAACACCTATCCGCTTGGCACACCGCAGGGCTAAATCAGCTTAATCTTAGCATTGATAGCTTTGACCCCATGCTGTTTAAACAAATCACAGGCTTTGATATGTTGCCGACTTTATTAGGTGATATTGATACGCTACTCGACAGCACCGATATTCGCCTAAAAATTAATGGCATACTCAAAGCCGATACCGCTTTTGACAATTTATTATCCGCCCTAGACTATGCCAAAACTCGCCCTGTGACCTACCGCTTTATTGAGTTTATGCAGACTTCGGACAATGGCAAGCTGTTTTTTGCCGAGCATACCAATGTCAGCCGAATCCGTGATTATCTACTGGAGCGTGGCTGGTTGGCACAGGTGCGAGCCAGTGATGCAGGACCTGCGACCGAGTATCGCCATGACGAGTATGTCGGCAAAATCGGCATTATCGAGCCGTATGCCACGCATTTTTGTGATTCGTGCAATCGCTTGCGAGTGAGCAGTCAAGGCAAGGTGCATTTGTGTTTGTTTGATAAGGCAAGCTATGATGTGCGTGAGTTTTTGGCGAGTGGCGATGTAACGGGGCTAAAAAGAGCGGTGCAAAATCTAATGCCGATTAAGCCAGAACATCACCATTTACATGAACAAAATAGTGGGTTGATGAATAATCTTTCTATGATTGGTGGTTAAAAGGTTTTAAAGGTTTGTAGATTCGTAGGGTGCGTTTTACGCACCGTTTACCCACCGAAATTCTTCAAAAAAACATGGGTAAATTGACGATTTGTATTATGTTGAAAATACGCGAGAATGGCATTTAAGCGAATTTTAACCCCTTTGATAAAATGAGAACCTAAATGCCAAATTCAATCCAGTTACCACAGTTTATCGGCACACTCACCGAAGTACGAGCAGGCAAAGCCGACTTATTTACTCGTGAAAAATTGAGTGCGATTAACAAATATCCCATTAAAGAACCTGTAGCGGTCAATTACATGGGATTGCTGACAGACGAGCAAGCCGACCGCAAACATCATGGCGGACACCTAAAAGCCCTACATCAAATGTCTACCGTCACTTATGCCAAAATCAACGCCCAATTTGACCTAAACGTCAGCATTGGCGCATTGGGCGAAAACTTGACCGTGACGACAGACGGTGAGCCAATGTCTGAGGCTAATGTTTGTATTGGTGACGTCTATTTATTTGGAGAAATAGGACGCTATGGCGATGATGATAACAACAGCGTCAAGCTAAAAATCGTGCAACCACGCCGACCTTGTTACAAGATTGACGACCAAGTTCAGCAGTATGGCGTTGCCTCATTTTTGACGGATATCGGTGGGGCTGGGTGGTATTTTAAAGTGGTGCAAGACGGTGAGCTGATACAAGGTTTGTCTGTGTATTTGGTAGAACGCCCCTATCCCTTTGCCGACCTTGCTACGCTGTGGCAACTGGCTAACCAAAAAGGCAATCTTGATAGCGAAACAGTCGATAAATGGCTTGCGATTGATTGTTTAGAAGATAGTTGGAAAAAAGTACTTGCCAAAAAACGCTTGTCGAGCGGCTAACACCAAATCCAAAAAAAAGACAGGGCGTAAGCCTTACACCCCTACAGCTAACAACAAGGAACTCAAAATGACGAAACCTGCCAAACCTTTTATCCCGCTAAATATCGCTGTACTCACCGTATCCGACACACGCACGCTAGACGAAGATACCTCTGGTAAATACCTAGCCGATAGCCTAGTCGAGGTAGGTCACACCCTTGCCGAACGTGCCTTAACGACAGACTGTATTTACCAAATCCGTGCCATGGTCAGCAAATGGATAGCCGACCCCAATGTCCATGCAGTCATCACCACAGGCGGTACAGGGTTTTATGTCCGTGACAGTATGCCAGAGGCGGTGTCGCCTTTGTTTGATAAAGAAGTGCAGGGCTTTGGCGAAATGTTCCGTGCCTTGTCAAAAGACGAAATCGGTATGTCCACGCTCCAATCTCGTGCGGTGGCAGGTATGGCGAATAATACAGCGATTTTCTGTTTACCAGGGTCAACTGGTGCGTGTCGCACTGGTTGGGAAGGGATTTTAAAAGAGCAACTCGACAACCGCACTCGTCCGTGTAACTTTGTACCGCACCTAATGCGTGTTAATCCAACTCATGATTGATTTGGCAGGAATTGTGATTTTGGCAGGGGGCGAATCTACTCGAATGGGTTCGCCAAAAGCCCTGTTAACATTGCCAAACGGTGAAACCTTGTTAGAGTGGCATATCGATCATGCTAAATCTTTAAGTACGCAATTAAGGCATGAAACAAATTTAAAAGTGCCAGTGATGATAGCGGATAATGGCAAAAATTTTTATCACCCAAGCTATTTGGAAAAAGGCAAAGTGATTGTGATTGCTGACGAATTGCCAAGCGATGACAACGGTAAAGGAGCAGGGGCATTATCTGCGATTGCCAATGCAATGTTGCAAGTGGTTTATCCTGAAGATTATTTAATGGTGATTAGCTGTGATTGTTTGATTGGTGCAAATCAGCTTTATCATCAGTTGTTTGATAGAGCAACTAATAAACATGAAGATGTTATTTATCTAAAGGGTGAAAAAGATTACCCACTATTAGGGCTATATCGCACTGATTTATTGCTTGAGCTTTATGACTATTTAGATAAGGGCAATCGGTCGGTGATGAAGTTTTTGGTGGATAAAACGGTAAAAATGGTTGAGTTGCCAGATCCTTGGGTAAACTTGGCGAATTTTAACACGAAAGATAAGTTTGAATTGGCTTTACAAAAATTAGAGAATTAAAAAATGACAAATCATTTAACCCATTTAGATGCAAACGGCGATATCGCAATGGTCGATGTATCCGCCAAAACCGCCACCACACGTACCGCCACCGCCACAGGGCAAGTCATATTCCCTGCCGACATCTACACCGCCATCAAAAACGCAGACGGCATGACAAAAAAAGGCTCAATCACCCAAACCGCCTACATCGCAGGTGTCATGGGAGCAAAACGCACCTCAGACCTGATTCCCTTATGCCACCCACTGCCACTTGATAGCGTGAAAATGAGCTTTGACTATGACGACAGCCACCACGCCATCACCGTGACCGCCACCGCCAAAGTCACTCACAAAACAGGCGTAGAAATGGAGGCTTTAACCGCTGTGTCAGTCGCTTGCCTCACAATCTATGACATGACCAAAGCCCTATCGCATGACATCGTCATCAGCGATATCAAGCTGATTAGCAAAACTGGGGGGAAATCTGACTATGCAAACGCATAAGCAAATTGATGTTTTATATTTCGCCAGTCTTGCCGAACAAGCAGGTAAGGACGAAGAACGCCTAAGTTTTGACGGTGATAGCTTGGTCGCCTTGTATCAGCAATTAACCGAGCGTTACAACTTTCGCCTTGCTCAACACAAAATTGCCGTGGCGATAAACCATGAAATTACCGATTGGGATACCCCCATTCAACAGGGCGATATTGTCGCTTTTATTCCGCCTGTGGCAGGTGGGTAGGTTTAATTTGGACAAACCCTACCCCAACCCTCCTCTGATAAGAGGGAGTTAGAGGGGGTCTAATAGATTAAAAATTGACATTGTCTATTTATTCCACCTAAAAATAACCTAGAGAACACCATGAGTTCATTACATAAAGGTTCATCCATTATCAGTATTAGCGGAAATGAAGCCTACGACATCGCTATCGAACAAGGCTTTGCCCTACTCGATAAACCCATTAACGATAGACGACTAAAACTCGCCCTACTCAATGACCAAAGCGGTGCATTAGCCACCTTTGAGGGTTGGGTACGCAACCATAATAACGCTCGCCCAGTCACCAAGCTGACCTATTACGGCTACGAAAAACTGGCAATCAACCAAGGTGAAAAACTTATCACACAAGCTAAACAGCAGTTTGACATCATCAATGCGGTGGCGATTCATCGGATTGGTGACTTGGCAATCGGTGACATGGCGGTATGGATTGGCGTTACGGCTCACCACCGCTACCCTGCGTTTGATGCGTGCCGTTGGTTACTCGATGCCATCAAAGCGGATATCCCTGTGTGGAAACAGGAATTTTATGCCGACAGTGAAGAAAGTTTGTGGTTGAGTAATAATGGTTAGAAAGGATAAATAAAAACGATGCCCACCGCTATTTTAAGTGTTTTATTTTTTTTATCCGCTTTGTTATATTCATCCGTTGGGCATGGCGGTGCATCTGGCTATTTGGCGGTCATGGGCATTGTCGGCGTCGAGCCTGCGATGATGAAACCCACGGCATTGTGCTTAAATATCCTCGTGTCTGCGATTGCGTTTTGGCGGTTTTATAGTGGCAAAAATTTTTCGTGGCAGATTTTTTTACCACTAGCGGTGACTGCTGTACCAATGGCATTTATTGGCGGTATGACCCATTTGCCAAGCTACTTTTACAAGCCGATTGTGGGGGCAGTATTGGTATTTTCCGCCCTTTATTCGTTCAAATCTGCCAAAGTTTTAACCGCTGACCATTCGCTAAAACCTGTGTCAAAGTGGCTGTTGGCTGTGGTCGGTTCGATACTCGGTTTGTTGTCAGGTTTGACAGGCGTGGGCGGTGGCGTGTTTTTGAGTCCGATTTTATTGTTTAGCAACTGGGCAAGCCCAAAAGTAGTGGCAGGAATTGCCTCGGCGTTTATTTTGGTTAATTCGATGTCTGGGCTGTTGGGATTGCTGATGACAGGCGGTAAGCTCCCATTCGAATTACCGATTTGGTTGGCGGTGGCATTGGTGGGTGGCTTTGTCGGAGCCACTTATGGCAGTAAACGCCTTGCCGACCCAATGCTCAATAAATTACTGGCGGTGGTGTTGCTCATTGCAGGAGTAAAGATGCTTGGTATTTTTGAATACATGGCGAATTACTTTTGGTAAAAAGCACAAATTAACACACTTTATCACTGACGTATTTGGTTTATATGTCTTATGATAAGACGATTCGGTTCGCTCTTTAGCGAGGATACATATGTCACTTAAAGACTGAACCGTCCCGGGATTGTCGGAGACCTAAAACTCTGAGACAATACTCTTATAAAAAGCAAACAATACCGGGCAGAAGTTAAGACACGAGCCGTCGAATTACTGATTGAATCACAAAAAGATTATCCCTCACTGTAGGCGTCCATCCAAGCCATAGCACCTGAGCAGCATGCTGCGCAAGGGCTGCACGCCCGAAACTCTACGCTCATGGCATAAAAAGCACCTAGACCAGCAAAATCCTGTTATCGTTACTACTCAAAGCTAAGCCACTCGCATTGCAGAGCTTGAAAGAGAGATTAAGGAGCTTAAACAAGCCAACGAAATCATTCGAAAGGCAGCCGGTATTGAAGCCCAGGCAAAGCTCGACCGCAAACCGAAGTAATGGTCAAATTCATTGATGACGAAAAACACAACCATGCGGCCCTTTCGATTTGCAGAATCCTGCCAATCGCACCATCCACCTACTATCGCATCAAAGATGAACAAGAGTTTCTCTAATAGGTATAGTTTTTATTTGGTTAAAACAGAATGCCCATTTATAAACTTAACCACTCGTTCATTGTTATCAACAAATCCTTGTGTTAATTCACTGTGGTCTAACACATTGCCATTGGACTGAATAACATCACGAAATTTTTCAGCAAAATCAGTATTATAATCAGGTGAATTATGACCATGTCTATTCTCAGGCACTAAAATTATGAATTCATATTGGAAATAAAACTTATCTCTAACAACGGTTAGAACGCTATAACTGTATGATGATGGTCTGTTATAAGAGCCGTCATATTTCATATAGGTAAGTTCAAAGGGAGTAGTTTGATTCGACATTCCATTTATGAGCAGCATATCTTGTGATTTATTCACAAACCTTTTCTGAACCTTTCCTTTTTTTTCAATAATCTTTTTTCCAAGCAAATCATTAATTTTTTCTAAATAATCATAACCACTCATTACTTGACCACTACTTAATGGATAAATAGGTTGCAATTCATTTAATACTCTAAAACGTGATGAATTTATTGCTTGGCATTCAAATTTATTCTTTATATTGCCCGAATAGGCATAAATATCATAGTTAAACACAACTTTTTCAGTAGTCAGTTCTCCTTTATCTAAAGCCTTTCTCTCTCTTTCGTTTAAAAAAAATGCACATTTAGGTAATGTAATTGACAAAATATCGTTAGATATTTTTGAAGGAATTTTGATAGTAATTGGTGTTTCGTCCAATAATTTTTCTGATTGTGTGGAACTGCATGAACCTAACATTGAACATCCCCCTCCTAATATTGAGGGTAAACTCAGCTTTTTCAAAAATCTATTTAACATTCTGTTTCATATTCCCTATCATAGAAAAAGTTTTGCGATAGCCTGCATCTGCTGAAATAGCTTTAATGGTTGGATAAATCTGTAATGACTTATCAACAACCATAATACCTGCTTTGGTGTCATGAATATTAGCAGCATGAACAACAACGCCTAGTAAATTACCGATGGTATCAACAAGGATATTTCGTTTGCGACCTTTAATCTTTTTACCACCGTCAAAGCCCTTTTGCTCTGATTTACTGGTAGTTTTAACGCTTTGAGAGCCAATAATGGCGTAGGTTGGTGTTGCTGTTTTGCCAACGCTCAATCGTTTTTTTAACCAAGGCTTATAGTATTTCATCCCAAAGCCCTGCTTGATTGGATCAATTTAAAATTATCAATTACAGTATTGACCACAAACCCTTAAAAACTCACTCCGTTCTATGATAAGATGATTATCAGATTGAATAATAAAATAGAAGGACATAGCCATGGGACAGTTAAGCCATATTACGGGTATCGAAGTAGATTATAATAATTTAAATAATGACCGTTTTTCTTCTAATACTATTGAAGCCATTAAGTATCGTAGAGCCTACGCTAGGGCGAATAATGCGATTGAAGGTGTGGTACTATCTGAGACTGACAGACGATTTATGGATAGCATTCCTGTTGGTATGTCAAAAACCGACTTTACCAAAGCTGTACTCAATCACCTACGCTCAAAACGCCACTAAGCTTAATAATATCCAGAATGAGTTCATCAAACTCTAATACCATTAAGGCTCAAGCCTATTTTCAAAGTGAAATTGGTAGAAGCCCGCTTGTTAATAAACTAGGTATTACCGCCCAACAAGAATTAGAAGCCGTCGAAGCGTTTTACGTCGAACATGCGATTGTCAACGGTCTATCAAAAAAGGCACAAAGCTTATCACCCGCAGGGCTGTGCCAAATGCATTATGAAATGTTTGGCGAAATATATGAGTGGGCAGGGGAGTATCGTAATTATCCAACGGGCAGAGATTTACCTTTTTGTCTTCCTGAATTCATTGAAAATAGCTTAAACGCCATTTATAAAACGCTTAATCAAGAAATTACGCCCAATATCGATAAACAAAGCTTTATCAAAAGTGCCGCGAAGTTTATTGGTGAACTAAATGTCGTTCACCCCTTTGTCGATGGCAATGGACGAACACAGCGTCAAACGCTTGCTTTGATTGCCCAAAAAGCAGGGTTTACTCTGGCAATTAGCGATAAATTGGTTAAGGAAGAATGGTATTTGGCAGCCGCTGAGTCACAAGCTACCGCTACTTATGATAGATTTGAACTAATCATTGCATCTCTGATTGAATAATACTATTTTTTAGCCGTTGTACTTCAAACAATTTACTTTATGTTAAATAATATTTTTGAAATCAAATATTTGGTAACTCATAATCCGTGGCTGCCATAGCTTCTCTAGAGGCCGTTAAGCCATTCATACAAGCAGGTACCCCGGCATAGACCGCCATTTGAATCACAACTTCTGTAAATACCCCAAACTTATAGTTAAAACTGTAATATAATAAACATTTTTTGATCACTACCATGCCCAAAATATACAACCAAGACTTACGAGACAGAGCCGTCAACCACTGGCAAAAGACAGGCAACAAAAGCCAAACAGCCAGGCTATTTGAAATCAATCGCAACACCCTTGATGACTGGATAAAACTCTATCAAGCACAAGGGCATACCAAGCCAAAACCCTTTGCCGCTGTGGGTGTAAAACATATTATCACCGACTTAACCGCCTTTGAGGACTACGTTAACGCTCAGGAATTCGACACCGCAAAACAACTTAGAGAACAATACTTAAAGGACCATCCCGATGTCAGTATTTCCTATAACGCCTTTTTGGAAACACTACGTCGAATCAAATGGAGCTTTAAAAAAAGACCACGCTGTTTAAGCAAGCCGACCCCATAAAGCAAATTGGGTTTAAACTGATGCTGGGTTTACTGCTATTAACCTTGAGCCTTACCGCTGACAACATCCTATTTATGGATGAAACAGGATTTTATCAAAGGCAATATTACACCCGCAGTTGGTCGCCTATTGGCAAGCCTTGTTATGCCAAAATCGATGCCAATAAGGGTAAACGCTTAAACTTAATGGGAGCCATGCGATTAAATGACTTTAAACTCATCGCTCCTGTTACCTTTGAAGGTGGTTGTAACCGTGTGATAGTTGAAAACTGGCTACACACGTTGGGACGAGATTTGCCAAAAGATGATAATGGCAATTATCCAAAACATGTATTGGTGTTGGATAATACCAGATTTCATCATGGTGGCGATTTAAAGCAAATTGCGGAACTTTACAATATTGAACTGACGTACTTACCGCCTTACTCACCTGAACTTAATCCGATTGAGCAGTTGTGGGCAGTCATCAAGCAAAAGGTTCGTTTAACGCTAAGCAAGTTTGATACGCTTAAGGATTGTGTTGAAAGTTGCCTGGTATAATTCGGTTTTGACTATAGGATAATTTTGGACAACTGAATCAAGTCAAGAAGAAAAGATTGAAAAGGGCAGGCTATGAGTTTTTGGTTATTGTTTTTGCATGTGATGGGTGCGTGTATTTGGGTCGGTGGGCATTTATATTTGGTAGTAAAAATCCTACCCCAAGCAGTGCGTGAGCAAAATACCCAGCGGATTTTGGACTTTGAAGGGAGTTTCGAAAAACTGGGCATGTCGGCATTGGTGGTGCAAGTCCTTACGGGACTATATATGGCTCATTTATTTTTGCCCGATTTTTCGAATTTGACCGATCATAGTAATCCTATCGCTGTACTGGTTAGCCTAAAACTGACGTGGCTTGTATTAACGATTATCACTGCCTTGTCTGCCCAATTGTTAATGATTCCTAACGTTAAAAAAGATATTAACAATGCCAAGCTACGTAATATCTTTATCGGTCATACTCTGATGGTCACCGCATTGGCAGTGGCGTTCGTCGCAACAGGGGTAATGTTCCGCACGGGGTTGCCGAATTAATACTAACGGTTCGTTTTATACAGTTTTCTTTTTACCCATTAGTTTAAAGAAAGTCACTTTTAAATCGTCCAAATACGTATAAATCACAGGGACAACAATCAATGTCAGGAGTGTTGACGTGATTACGCCACCAATAATCGCATGTGCCATCGGGGCTTGTTGCTCTGCACCTTCGCCAATACCCAGTGCCAGCGGTATCATACCGACCACCATCGCTGCCGTGGTCATCAAAATCGGACGTAAACGCGTTTGCCCAGCTTAAGGCTATTAGCGGTGCGTAACTGCAGTTGGTAAATTAGAATCCTAAACAGGAGTTTACCATGACTAAGAAAAGAACAGAATACAGCGAAAGTTTTAAAGCCGAAGCCATCATTAAAGTCAAAGAAAATCAAGGCAACATCAGCCAAACCGCCAAAGAACTCGGTATCCCTATGAATACATTAGCGAACTGGCAAAGGAAAGACAATGGTGGGCAACTAAAGGGTACTGACAGCTATAACCCTGAACTCATGGCAGCACTAGACGAAATCAAAGACCTTAAAAAAAAACTAAAAATCGCTCAAGAAGAACGAGAAATCTTAAAAAAGGCAACGGCGTACTTTGCTAATGAGGAGGGATAGGCGAAGCACTGCTTCGCCGCGACGCAAGGCGAGAGCTATGCTCGAGTGGGCTTTCAGAGCAGTACAGTCCAATAAGTTCTTTGCGACCCTCGGTATTCAGTGCTAACAGCGTGTAAACGGCTTTATTGACATAGCGTCCTTCGTCTTTAACCTTGTAGTGGATGGCATCGAGCCAGACAAACGGATAAACGTTATCGAGTGGTCTTGATTGCCATGCTTTAAGCTGTGGGATAAGCTGGTCTGTGATACTACTGATGGTGGCTTCGGATACCTCAAGCTGATAAATCTCAGCGATGTGGTCTTTGGTTGCCCCATAGCTCATGCCATGCGAGAATAGCGAGAGAATCCGGTTATCAATCTCAGGCGTAAGTTTAGTTTGGTGCTTTTTAACCAGTCACTCAGGCATAGCCTTCGTCTTGCGCTCGGGCGAAGCGATGCTTCGCTATTTCCTCGCTCAGGCTCAAATTCGCCATGGCGGTCTCGTGGGGTTTCAAGTTCAAAGCTATCAACCGCTGATTTGACCGTCTTTTTGCTGTAGCCATTACGGCGTTTGCCAATAGGATTGTGCTCAAGGTAGCTGTCTATTTCAGCCGATAAGGCAGCTTCGGTGAGTTGTTTGATGAGTGGGGCTAGTACCCCATCACTGCCTGTAATAGGCTTTCCTAATTGAATGGCTTTTAGGGCTTTGTTAAAGTCAAAGTTTTGCATGGTGTCATTCATGTTTTATTTAACAGTTGATGTGAATGACACAGTTTTTTGAACACTACCTTCTTTGGTTGCCGCCTTATAGTCCTGACCTCAATCCCATTGAACATATTTGGGCTTGGGTTAAAAGATTGAGACAAGATTGGCGACTTGACGATATCGATAAGCTATTCTTCTACTTTATGTGGATTTGTGGTAGTTTTTAATTTCTTTTACTATATCCATTTCCCTGGTCGGTTAGATGCTGTAATGAGCCTCTAGTTTAATTTATCCTGATACAGAATTTTGAACGCCCTCTTTACTTGAGTCAGGCAGCAATACCTGACAGGATTAAATTATCATAATACCGCTTTTCAAACTCAAAGGGTGACACATTTTAGTTAACAATCCTTTGAAAGGACACAGCGTTTCAAATATTATCCTATCAAACTACCTCCCAAACCCTCTGAATTTAGGTTGATTCGTTTTTTCTTTTTTCTGTTTATCCCACGTATTAATAGTTAATTTAAGCTTTGCATAACCCGATAAATCATAAGGATGCGCATCGATATAATCTCGAGTTTCTTGCGTAGTTGCCTGTTTTCCTTTTGAGCCATCTGGATTTTGGTGATATAACACTCCTTCACTGGCATAGCCATATGCTTGTTGTTTAATCGCATTAAATAACTTTCTGAATAAGTCAACTACGGCTTTAACAACGGCTGAAACTGCAACAACGAGTCTGCCAAAGCTTGCTGCTGCTGTTTTAAACTCGCGAGCGTTTTCGTCATATCCGTCTTTAACTTCTCGAGCTCGCTGATTAAGTTTCCTAAGCTTTGCTGTTCGCTGTTGCTCTCGGAAGTACTGATCTTTAACGTCTGAATCGAATTCTTTAAATCGGTCAGTGAACTTTCGAACTTGCTTTCGTCGACGGGTTGTATAACATCCAAGCGGGTCAAGGTTGATTGGATCTTGTCTTGCAAGTTTTGAAATTCTTCTTGTCCTTTTTTCAGTGTTTCCACTTCTGACTTCTGAAGCTTGTCTAATTCGTCCAAGTAGTCTGTGATTTGCTGATTGTACTGCTGGGTCTTTTGCTCGATCTGCCGGTCGATGTGCTCCGATAGCTTGGTCAATAGCAGCTCCGATAGTCTCGTCGTTTTCTTGGTTATCGTGATATCGCTGTGTTGTTGAAGCTCGTCCTTGATTTGCACCAGTTTGTTGTCGATTTTCTGATGCAAATCGTTCGACAATGTCGTTAAAAGCTTGATGATGAGTTCGGTAGGGGTAGGCTGTGTCATGTTGTTCTACTTTTTGTTGGGTCGGGTTATTGATTGCTGGTTTATTGGTGGCGACGTCACGAGCAAAGTTTTCTCGTTGCTCTGATTCTTTCCCCAAAATGCTGTCTGCTGATTCTTCGGGGTAATCAGTATTCCCCCTTCTTTGCCGTCGTTCTGATAGATATCGATCATCGACAGCGCTTGGCTTTGTATCGGTGTTTGACTGATATACTGCTGCAGTGTATCGAAGCGTCGTTGGGCGGTAGATACTTGCGATACCAGGTAATAATTGTAAGCGAATAAACCGATAGCGAATAAAATCGCTATTGCTATAAACATTACAGCTATGCGCCCCGTTTGTTGGATTTGTTTGAGTTGATATTGATGTTCGTTTATTGCTTGTTTTGTATCCGTGATTATCTGCTGACTGAGTATCTTCATCTGCTCGGGAATGGTTTGCATAGCGGTTTTGCTCTGATTGATCACGTTGTCGCTCTCGTGGCTCACCGTTTGACCAAGTGCTTGCAGATCGCTGATCACTGTCGTTTTGGTGCTCTCTATCTGATTTGATATCGCTTGCGATTGCTGCGCTACGCTTTGACTCAGCAGGTTCAAGTGCTGAATCAATAAGTTGATCTGGCTCTGGGCTTGTTTGATCTGTTCGCTGCTTAAATTCTGTGAGTTCTGAACGAAGTCTTTTATCAAGCTGTCTATCTGAGCCACGACGTTTTGCAAAGCGTTGCTCCAATCTGAGCTGGCGTTTGTCACGCTCTCGTTGATTGCTTGCTTGAAGCTCGCTTCGATTTTTTCTTTCTCTTGTTTGTGTTTTTCCAAGCGACTCGAAACGTTGTCTGGTGAATTCTCGCTCATACATCATCCCCTTTAATTTAATATTGCGACCACCCACAGGATTTTTAATCGAAATGGATTTGCCATCTTTTGCCACCCGAGTGATTTCAAATGCTTCAGCAATGACACGAATCACATCTGCTTGCGTCTGAATTGACTCATCATCAGCAATCTCTTCAATCAACCACTCGCCAATTTTTTCTTCATCAAAGACTTTTTCGTCTTTAATGGCTTTACCTGCAAGTTTATCTTTCTCTTGTTGTTTTTTTTGAGCATACTCATACCCTTTTAATCGATAAGCCCGTTTCCGTTTTGGATCGTTGGGGTCTTCTAACCCATAATCGATATTGATTAAATCTTTCCATGAATCGACAAGATCAAAATCTTTGCCGATATAGTACACAGGCAATGCTTTACCTGACGGCAAATGAATATCGGCAAACACAAAATGTAATTCTTGCCTATCTTTGTCTTGATGCTCGACCCAATATCCTGAATACTCACCTTTCATTAGACCGGGAAACAAGTTTTGTTCAAACGACTCAATAATTTCAATTTTTTGCGCATCAGTTATCGATTCTTCAGGCGCAAATGATAAAACACCGGACGTGTAAATTTTGGAATTTTTAATGCCGTTAATCACTTCGGTTGTATCACTATCATTACCATAGATTAATCGAGCCCCATCGCGAGGTTTACTTCTATTGTCTTTATCAAATAATAAATAATTGCGTACCGCACCGCCCCCACCGGTGCGCGTCAGCTCGCCTTTTTTTACTTTACCGTGTTCAAAGAATCGCACTAGCATTTAATTGTCTCAGCAAAGTTTTTGATAACAGGT
>NZ_CP135141.1:0-56226 GCF_032248735.1 Moraxella sp. DOX410
TATATCATTATAGTTGTCAACAGCGTATCACTAACATTGTTAGCTTATCAGCCATATATTTATCAGAAACCCTTGTTATAACAGTGTTCTTTGGATAGAGACAGATGCTGGTATTTGGTTTTAATGACAAGAAGATGACAATATTATGCTGTTCCTAACGAACATGTAATATCCGTGCCATCTAGCTGTCAGCCACCATTTAGTATTCTAAATCAACACCGCATAGAGGTTTGTCTCTGATACAGACCATCTCTACGAGCAACATTTGCAGTCTGAAAAGTATTTTTTGAAAAAATATGGTAGAGATCGTGATACAAATGCTGAAGCCATATTAAATGAATATATCGCGCATTAAAATCTAAAGCGGTAAGAATGACAGCATTGTAATCTTAACGTCATCTACCAGTCAGAATGATTAATGTATCATTTAGGCTAGTTTAACAGCTATTGAACTCAATAGCCTTTAATCCAAACAATAGGAATTAATCATGTCACAATTTAAATTACTGTCTAAATCAATCGCAATGACGGCCATCGCTCTTGTCGTATCGACCTCAGCTATGGCGCATGACCCAAAATTGCATGCTGAAAAAGATCAAATGAACTGTGAAAAGATGAAAAAGCATATGGATATGATGGGAAAAATGGATCATAGCAAGATGGATATGAAAGATCCTGCTATGAAAGCGATGATGGCTAATATGGGTAAAATGAAGCAAATGTACCAAAAACACTGCGTTACTAACGACAGTAAATCTTAAAAATTTTAGCTCTGTTCAATAGCAGTCAACACTTAACGGAAATAAATTTTTAGGAAAACATATGAAATTTTTATTGGGTGCGCTCTTTACTGTATTTGTGGCAATCGTTAGCGTGTTTGCGATTGTTACCAGTGGCGTTGTCTATGTGGGAGCTGACCAAGAGCATAGCCCAATGATGTTTAGCTTTTTGGAAACCGCTCGCAATCGTTCCATAGCAAATGCCAGTAAAGATATTGTGGTACCAGATTTAGAGAAGGTCGATATCAGCTCTGGGGGCGCGGACTATAAAGATATGTGTGCAGGCTGTCACTTATCTCCGGGAGTGGACAAAACTGACTTTAGCGAAAACTTATATCCAAAGCCACCTAACTTCACTAAGGCTGAGATCGTCAAACGTTATCAAACAGCGGACGGTGCAAAGCAAAGCTTTTGGGCAATCAAACACGGAATTATGGCTTCGGGAATGCCTGCATGGGGCGCCTCTCATGATGACGCTAGAATGTGGGCAATGGTTGCTTTTATCAGATCGTTACCTAAATTAGATGAAGCTCAGTACACGATGCTAACCACTAGGATAGATGACGATATGATGGACATGTCATTTGATGGTGAGATGAATATGTCGGATGATGGATCTGGAATGCAGCATTAATACTTTCTAGATATGAAAGCCTGCTAACTCACGGTTGTCGCTATCACCAATGTAGTACTGAACAGTGCTGCATTTAATGTTTTTAGTTAAGTACATAAGAATTCAAATATAGGGTGTAAGTTTTTAGAATAGCGAGCATAACAATAGACGTTTAGGAGTAATTTAATGAAACATTACACACATGTGTTTTCTAATGGACATAACTGGTTATCCGGTCGTGTCCTTTTATTGGTGGTGACATCGTCACTCTCGTTAACGCTAGCCGCTTGCAGCCAATCTAATATCAGTGGCTCTGATTCTCAACCAGTAAAGGTTGAACAGTCTGCTGCCCAGAATGCACAAGTACAGAATGAAAGTTCTGCTCCTGCAAATGCTCCCGTTAACAGCTCGTCATCATTACTCAAAAACGTCTCAGCCACGGTTTATAAAGATGCCAACTGCGGCTGCTGCAAAGAGTGGGTAGGCTATGCAGAAGGTAATGGATTAAACGCAACCACGCACGATGTTGCAGATCTATCCTTATTTAAGGAGCGTTATGGCGTACCACAGCACATGCGTTCTTGTCATACCACCGTTACCACCGACGGTTTTGTCTTTGAAGGGCATGTCCCTGCTAAACACATGGCTGAATTCTTAGCAAATCCTCCTGCACAAGCTATTGGACTTGCTGTACCGAGTATGCCGGTTGGTAGCCCCGGTATGGAGTATGAAGGTAAATTCATGCCTTATAAGGTAATGCAGCTTAATAAAGACGGCACCACAGAAGTCTATGCTGCTATTGAGTCTCCTCAGCAGCAGCTGTAGTGTTGGCTTAGATGTGAATAGATTCTGTTAAATATCGAAATATTATAACTATAAGCTTAACCACCATCTCTCAAATTAAATAAGGTCATCATTATGAATAAACAGAACATACTGAACCGCCGACGTTTTTTAACCGGATCCTCTGCTGTCCTTGGTGCCTCCTTGATGCCGACTATTGCTAGTAGCGCACTGGGACAATCGAGTCGCTCAGGCAGTCAGGGCGCTACGATTAATAGTGATCAAAACGTTCATAAAGTACCTGTATTGACAGGGAAAGAGTTTGATTTATACGTCAGTAAACAGTCCGTTATTGTGAACGGCAAAAAGAGCATGGCGACGCTCATCAATGATTCACTACCAGCACCGACGCTAAAAATGCGTGAAGGCGATACGGTGGTGATACGTGTTCATAATCAGATGGATGAATCAACCTCTATCCATTGGCATGGACTACTAGTACCGTTTGAGATGGATGGGGTGCCGGGCATTAGCTTTGATGGCATTCCTGCGAACAGCACCTTTACTTATAAATTCAAATTAAAACAATCAGGCACTTATTGGTATCACTCACACAGTGGGTTTCAAGAACAAACCGGTATGCTGGGTGCCATTGTGATTGAACCTAAAGGGCGTGAGCGTCATCCTATCGACGAAGACCATGTGATCGTGCTTAGTGATTGGACCAGCCGCAACCCGCATAATCTCTTGAAGCTGCTCAAACAGCGCGCCGACTTTGATAACTATCATCTACCAGACTTCAAAAAACTGCTTGCTGATATTGCCGAAACGGATATGAAAACCGCGTTTGATGAGCGCAAAATGTGGAATCAGATGCGCATGATGCCCACTGATTTTACGGACTTGTCGGGTGAAAACACATTTACCTACCTTATCAATGGCAAAACGACCGCAGCTAATTGGGCGCAAATCGTCAAAGCAGGACAGCGCGTTAAATTACGCTTTATCAATGCCTCAGCACAAACTATCTTTGATGTGCGCATACCCGGTCTCAAAATGACTGTGGTGGCAACCGATGGCATTGATGTCGCCCCAGTTGCGATTGATGACTTTCGCATTGGCGTGGCTGAAACCTATGATGTCATTGTCACCCCGACCAAAGATGCGCATACCATATTTGCCCAAAACATAGACCGTTCGGGCTATGTCGCAGCAACGCTTGCCACCAAAGAAGGTGCTCGTGCGGCAACGCCTGCTATGGACAAAATTGAATGGCTCACCATGGCAGATATGATGGGTGCTATGGGTGCTAATGGTTATAAAGCTAAGCACGCTAAAACAGAATATGACTTTAAGTCTGATATGCGTGTGGACAGTCCACGTGTGAACCTTGACGATCCAGGTATCAACCTGCGCAATATTAATAGAGAGGTATTGAATTATAGTCAGCTACGCTCTGTCGATGAGGCAATATTTGCGGAGCAGCGCAAGCCTACCCGAGAGATCGAGCTACATTTAACCGGTAACATGGAGCGCTATATTTGGGCGTTTGATGGGGTTAAGTTCAGTGAGGCCACGCCGGTCAATATTAAGCCGAATGAGCGCGTGCGTATTACCTTAGTCAATGACACGATGATGAATCATCCGATGCATTTACATGGGATGTGGAGCGATTTGCGCATGCCTAACGGCGAGTTTCAGGTGCGCAAGCATACTATTATGGTGCAACCGGCACAAAAAATTAGCTTTGATGTCACAGGAGAAGCTGGTCGATGGGCATGGCATTGTCATCTGCTCTATCACATGGAAGCCGGTATGTTTAGAGAAGTGGCGGTCGTTTAAGCAAATCTTTGATGGTTAAGTGAGAGATGAGATGAAAATACATAAAGTAGGTTTACGGTTCGCCGGGGTATCATCATTGGTATTATTAGCATCATCATTTGCTAATGCTGCTGACCCGTCCACGGTTAAAAAAGACATAACTATGTCGGGCATGGACCACAGCAAAATGGACATGTCGGATATGGATCATAGCAAAATGGATATGTCAGGCATGAACCATGGCTGTATGGATATGTCAGGCATGGACCATAGCAAAATGGATATGTCAGGCATGGACCATGGCTGTATGGATATGTCAGGCATGGATCATAGCAAAATGGATATGTCAGGCATGGACCATAGCAAAATGGATATGTCAGGCATGGACCATGGCAAAATGGACATGTCAGGCATGGACCATAGCAAAATGGATATGTCAGGCATGGACCATAGCAAAATGGATATGTCAGGCATGGACCATAGCAGTATGGATATGTCAGGTATGGACCATGGCAGTATGGATATGTCAGGTATGCAAGGTGGTAAAGCTCCAGCTGATGCTCGCAGTCCTGACTATTCAAACGGCGTTCCCTATGGGCGTTATGGTAAGCCTATGATGATGGGTGATATGCCATTATGGGGTGTTTCTGTAGAACAGTTGGGCTATCAGTTTGATGACGATCAGATTAACTATGAGGTGGATGCTTGGTATGGAAAAGATGAGCGACGCCTAGCTGTACGCAGCGAAGGTAGTGTTCAGACTAAGGACGATAAAAAAATTGATAGTCTGACCTCACTGGCTTATTGGAAGCCGCTAAGTATTTTTTGGAATGGTGAAGCAGGTGTCGCTTATGATACCAAAAACGATAAGGCTGCCCTTATGGCGGGTATCGTAGGTACTGCACCATACTTTGTTGAAACAGATGCAAGAGCCTATCTCTATACTGATGGTCAAGTACGTCTTGACTTAGGTACGGCATATGAGTGGCGTTTGACTCAGCGTTGGGTTGTCAGACCAGAAGTAGGGCTGACAGCCTTTAGTAAAGACGATACTGATAACGGTATTGCTAAAGGGTTCAATGATTTTGACGCTGAAGTTAGATTAATGTACGAGACTTTAAATCGTCAACTGGCACCTTACGTCGGTGTGAGCTATGAGACGGCTCTTGGCAGTGCGCGTGGCCAGCGGCGTCAAGAAAATGAATCGGTTGATAGCAGTAGTTTGACTGCCGGTGTTACATTCTGGTTCTAACATTGTCAAAATTATAGGAGATATATTATGAATACTTCTGATCAAAACAGCATGAATCATCAAAGCCATCAACAGGGCATGAATCCTTATGTGAAGTTCACTTTGATGATTCTTACGTCTACGATTGTAATGTTTATCATGATGTATTTTAATACCTATCAGCTGGATCATGTTTATTTTAGTGAGACCCGAGCCTATATGGCATTATATATGGGCGCAGTCATGGCGATTATCATGCTCGCCTTTATGAGCAATATGTATAAAAAGACTAAGATTAATTTACTGGTTTATGGAATAAGTGTAGTAATGTTTGCTGTAGGTATTTGGGGTGTGCGTTCCCAAGCAACGGTTGATCAAGTCGATTGGATGCAAGCCATGATACCTCATCACTCGATTGCTATTTTGACGAGCTCAAGAGCAGATATTGAAGACCCTAGAGTACAACAGCTCGCTGACGATATTATTAAAGCGCAAAAGCGTGAAATCGCTGAGATGCAAGCGCTTATTGAAGAGCTCGAATAGACGGCTATATATAGAGGTATGGCAAGCTAAGAAATTGATTATGAAAAAATGGTGATACCTGGTATCGGCGCTATAGTCTTCGCTGGTACCTTTACCTTAAAAGGACAGATTGCACAGATAATTAATGTGATTTTTTACCTACCCCTTCAACTGCAGTAACTGCTCTTTGTTTTACTGTTCTTATTTCAAAACCTCTTATTCCTATATCGAAATGTTCAATATCTGTCGATTGCTATTTTTGAGTGAGAGTGCTTTAAGAGTTGTACTTATTATCAATATTTATTGTCTTCAAGGAGTGGTTTTATGAAACATATTGCCGATGAAAAATCTATCAAAGGTGGTCAGTACGATAAAGTACCGGAAAATTATAGCGGTACGGTCTATATTTGTCCTATGCATCCAGAAGTAAGAGATGTTGAAAAAAGTGACTGCCCAATATGTGGCATGTTTCTTAAACCTGAAGACGAAGTTGCTAAAGATGATAGTCACGCTAGCTGTCATGGAAAGGATACTGATAGTAGCGGAGTAAAATCTGTTAAAGGCGGTAAATACGATAAAGTACCTGCTGATTACGATGGCACGGTATATACCTGTCCTATGCATCCTGAAGTGAGAGACGTTAGAAATAGCGGTTGTCCGATATGTGGTATGGCGCTTGAGCCCGAAACGCTTACTATCGGTGAAGAGGACACCTCAGAGCTTGACGACATGACTCGTCGTTTTTGGATATGTACCGTGTTGACTGTACCGCTATTAATATATGTTATGAGCGGTATGTTTGGAGTTGACTTTAGTCAGTATGGCATACCTTCACAGGTTTTACAATGGGCTGAGTTGGTGCTTGCGACACCTGTAGTGCTTTGGGGGGCCGCCCCGTTTTTCGTTCGTGGCTGGCAGTCTATAAAAAGCCGCAATCTAAATATGTTTACCTTGATTGCGATAGGCGTAGGCGCTGCTTATATTTTTAGTATTGTCGCGACCTTTTTTCCCAATATTTTCCCAGACAGTTTTAGAGACGCTAGTGGTCAAGTCGGAGTCTACTATGAAGCAGCAGCTGTCATTGTAACCTTAGTATTGTTGGGTCAAGTATTAGAGCTCAAAGCCAGAAGCCAAACTTCAGGTGCGATTCGAGCATTGCTTGAGCTAGCACCACCAACCGCAAGACGTGTTGACGAAAATGGAGAAGAGATCGAAGTCTCGCTTGATGAGGTTGTCAGTGGCGATAAGTTACGGGTTAGACCAGGTGAGAAGTTGCCCGTAGACGGTACAGTGATCGATGGTAATAGTAATGTTGATGAATCAATGGTAACGGGTGAACCAATCCCTGTATCAAAAGTAGCAGGAGATACAGTGACTGGTGGTACGGTAAATGGCACCGGAACGCTATTAGTCGAAGCGGTCAATGTTGGAGCAGATTCAGTATTATCTAAAATTGTACAAATGGTTGCTGAAGCCCAGCGTAGCCGCGCACCTATACAGAAATTGGTAGATAAGGTAGCTGGGTGGTTCGTACCGATCGTGCTTATTTGCTCCGTCATTACCTTTATTGTCTGGGCGATATTCGGCCCTGAGCCCGCTATGGCCTATGCTTTGGTTAACGCGATTGCGGTACTGATTATTGCTTGTCCTTGTGCCCTTGGTCTAGCGACGCCGATGTCCATTATGGTTGGTACCGGCAAAGGCGCGCAAAACGGCGTCCTCATCAAAAATGCTGAAGCGTTAGAGAGTATGGAAAAAGTCGATACCATTGTCGTCGACAAGACCGGAACACTGACCGCTGGTAAGCCCGAGCTTACCGCAATTGATGCGCAGGTAGGTCAAGATGAAGACGAGTTCCTCGCATTGGTAGCCTCAGTAGAAAGCGCTAGCGAGCATCCTTTAGCAGAAGCTATCGTTAGAGCAGCTCAAGAAAGATCACTCATTATTCCTAAAGCTACTGACTTTAATTCGACTACTGGCGAAGGCGTACAAGCCGTGGTCGATGGTAAGAAAGTCGCTATTGGTAACTCTAAGCTTATGGAAAGCCTAAATAGTTTTGATAATGAGCTGTCCACTAAAGCTGATGTCCGTAGAAAAGACGGTGAAACGGTAATGTTTGTGGCTATAGACGGTAAAGCTGCTGGTATTATTTCAGTTGCTGACCCTATTAAACCAAGCACTAAAGAGGCTATTTCACTGCTTCATGACGCAGGTTTAAAAGTTGTGATGCTAACCGGTGACAACGAAAAAACCGCGCAGGCAGTCGCCAATAAACTAGGTATTGATGAAGTTCATGCGGATGTCTCACCAGAGGATAAAAACCGTATCGTCAAAGAAATGCAAGACAGCGGTAAATTGGTCGCTATGGCGGGTGATGGTATCAACGACGCACCAGCGCTAGCGCAAGCTAATGTTGGTATCGCTATGGGAACCGGTACCGATGTGGCGATGGAGAGTGCGGGCATTACCCTGCTAAAAGGTGATTTAATGGGCATTGCCAAAGCTTATAAGCTTAGCCACGCCACCATGCGCAATATCAGACAGAATCTGTTTTTTGCCTTTATCTACAATGCACTTGGTGTTCCTATTGCCGCAGGTGTGCTCTATCCCATATTTGGGATTCTGCTCAGTCCGATGATAGCAGCGGCAGCGATGAGCTTGTCGTCATTCTCGGTGATTGCTAACGCGCTGCGATTGCGCCGTTTGAAACTATAATTCTGGTACGGTAAAAAGTGTTCTAAAGCACACTGACACATACTGGTCTAAACAAGATCACAAAATATAAGGATACCGTTATGGGCAGCTTTTCTATTACACATTGGCTGATTTTATTGGTCGTAGTGGTGGTCGTATTTGGTACTGCCAAGCTTAAAAATGCAGGTAAAGATTTAGGCGGTGCGGTGAAGGGTTTTAAAGAAGCGGTCAAAGATGAAGAACCCGAGAATGCTCGCAAAAATCATGTGCTTAGCCATGAAAATAGTACGCCAGCTGCAAGTAATGATTTAAATACGCGTGTAGGTAATCAGGCTGATGATATGGAAATCAGCCCTATTTCCACTGATGACCAGCCTAAAGTATGAAGCGCGCCGCTTATAAATAGCGGCACTAAGTAGTCTATTAATATATGTGACTGTTATGTTTGATATTGGGTTTTCCGAATTACTCTTGTTTGGCGTCATTGCTTTAATCGTATTGGGCCCAGAAAAACTGCCGCAAGCCGCACGTACCGCTGGGCAATGGTATGCCAAACTGCGCCGTACAGTATCCACCCTACAATCTGAAATAGAAGCTGAGCTTGATCTAGCTGAAACACGTCAACAAATGCAAAATGAACTTGCGAAAATCCGTCAGACCGAGTCGGATATGAAGCGCGAATTAGCAGAAATGCGTGGCAGTATGCAAAAGTTTGAGCAGTCACAGAACCAAAGCCTAGACGCTTCACATCAGTCAATCACCCCTTATGATAAAGACCATCAACAGAATACTACCTCCTCGTTCATTAAACAGGAGGCGGATCAGTGAGCCTATTTAAACGGCAAAAAAGTCGACAAGAAAAAATAACAGATATAGAGTTTGAGGCGCCAACAGATACAACACAGAATAGTGAGTCTGGAGATACGTTAGGTACGCTTGGCGATATGCCTATTACCGGACATTTAATCGAGCTGCGTACGCACTTAATAAGAATATGCGTGGTCGTCTTAATTATATTCTTAGTATTGGTGGGATTTTCACGCGAGCTTTATAATCTTTTATCAGACCCATTAGTGGCGCAGTTACCCATCAATTCGACCATGATTGCCACTGATATAACGTCAAACTTTATGGCACCCATTCGCTTAACGATATTCGTCGCCGCATTTTTAGCAATGCCTTATATCCTGTATCAAATTTGGTCATTTGTAGCTTCCGGCTTATATAAAAAAGAGAAGAAAATTGCCATTCCTGTACTGCTATCTTCGATATTTCTATTTTATGCGGGTGTTGCTTTTTCCTACTTTGTCGTACTCAAAGGGGTATTGAAATTTTTTATTATGTTCGCTCCGCAGAACGTTATACCAATGACCGATATTGACAGTTATCTGAGCTTTGCCCTCAAGCTATTTATGGTGTTTGGACTGACTTTTGAGATTCCAGTGGTTACCTTATTGCTGATAATGGCCGGAATCGTTTCTACTCAAATTTTAGAAGATAAGCGTCGTTATATCATAGTCGGCTGTTTTGGGATCGCCGCGGTAGTGACACCGCCTGATGGTGTATCAATGCTGTTGTTGGCGATTCCTATGTGGCTATTATTTGAGCTGGGTTTACTCTTAGCAAAGATATTAATTAAAAATGAACGAAATAATGATTTAGTCTCAGGGAATGAAACATTAGAAAGTAGCTAGCACTACTTAAACACGCCAAGAACCTTTTTTACTTTTTACTTTTTACTTTTTACTAGAGTATGTCAGCGTGAGTACTCTACTTAGCGACGGACTCTAAATGGAACACCCAACTAATAACAACGAAAAAAATGACGGTCTTGCAAATCGACTTAACCAAGAGTGCTACTGCATTACCCTTGATCGTAAAGCGCTTAATACAAGCCTTCAAGATCAATTGGTAGAAACTAGAAACAATCCAATAGGAGCGAACGAGCTTAATAAGCTTTTTTCAGCAACACCCGTGTTCGTTCCCAAAACAGAGATAGAGGCGATGGAGCGAATCGTCAGGGCTATCGAGTCAGCTGCCGAACTGCCATTGTATCAAGAGCAAGTGCTGTCGTGGGCACCAGAAATAGCTGCTTTCGACCCAGGCCCAATAGGGGCCCTCATGGGTTATGACTTTCACTTGGGTAGCGATGGACCTCAGCTCATCGAGGTCAATACTAATGCCGGTGGCGCATTTCTGAATGTGTTGCTCGCTCGCGCACAAAAACGCTGTTGCAACCCCTCAGAGCAAAGCGCTGCAACCAATCAAATGCTAGATAGGTTCGAGGAAGCAGTGTTTGACATGTTCAAACAGGAATGGCAGCGACAGTCCGCTGTTGTTATGCCCAATCGGATAGCCATTGTGGACAATGACCCCGAGAGTCAGTTCATGTTCTTAGAGTTTGAGTTAGCCTGTCAACTGCTCCAAGCTAGAGGTATTGATACTGTGATACTTGATCCCTCTGAACTCGAGTATATCGACGGTACGTTAACAGCCCATGGCCAGAAAATCGATATGATTTACAATCGGCTTGTCGACTTTGCATTTGAGGACCCTGACCATGTATTGCTTAAGCAGGCTTATTTAGAGGGTGCTGTGGTAGTGACACCCAATCCCCGCGTACATGCTATGTTGGCCAATAAGCAAAACCTGACATTGCTATCAGACTCCCAAATATTGCGCTCTTGGGGTCTGGATGAGGCTGCAGTGGAGTGCCTCGAAAGGTCTGTACCGAGGACTAAGATTGTATCAAGAGACGATGCAGCAGAGTTGTGGCTTACTCGGCGGCAACTGTTTTTTAAGCCAGTTGCTGGTCATGGAAGCAAAGGCGTTTATCGCGGTAGCAAACTGACTCGACGCGTCTTCGAAAACATTCTGGATGAAGATTATATCGCACAGACCTTTGTCCCTGCAGGAGAGAGATCACTCAAAATTGATGACATCGTAACAACAAGAAAGGTAGATATACGTCTTTATACGTATGGCGGAAAACTGTTACTACCTGCTGCGCGTGTGTATCAAGGTCAGGTGACTAACTTCCGTACGCCAGGCGGTGGATTCGCGCCTGTCTTTCAGGTGTGATCGTCTAGGTCTTATTTAGATGGCATTAGGCTGTTATAAGTCCGGTTAACTAATTCAATATTCTTCTTACCTAACAAAAGATGGTTGTATATTTATGATTGTCTATTACTTTCGGCACGCTTTTCAAAACACTTCGAAAACAATTGGAGCTAGAGATAGCAGTAAATGGGGTCAGCACAGAATTCGGAGAAAATAGTACGCTAAGGAATTTTGTTTATTAATAAATTTATTAAAATCAAAGACTTATTTTTTACCCTTTGCCTTTTTAATAGAGATGAATAATATGCAATTTAATTAAGAGTATTTTCATAAATTTATTAAACAACAAACACATAAAATTCAATAAATGTACCTAGCGTACAATATGAACCGAATTCCGTGCTGACCCCTTTTACCGTCAGGCTGCCTGACATAATCTACCAAGTGTTTTTCTCCGTTCTTGACAGCAGAGGTCAGTTTTTCCAATGATGAGTTTTACCTATCACAGTAATTTAAATACTAAACAAATGTACTTACCACCCTATATGGTCCGTTTTCTGTGCTGACCCCAAAGAAAGCTAAATCAAAGGCTTTAAAGTGATTTTCCAGTTTTTTAGGAAAGTTACAACTTCGCCTAAATGCTCGCCTTACTCGATGTCTGATAGTGCAATTATTACCTTCAATGCCTTTTGCAGTCTTTGATTTATAGT
Source organism: Moraxella sp. DOX410 (assembly GCF_032248735.1). Classification (NCBI taxonomy): domain Bacteria; kingdom Pseudomonadati; phylum Pseudomonadota; class Gammaproteobacteria; order Moraxellales; family Moraxellaceae; genus Moraxella; species Moraxella sp. DOX410. Next base: position 12,214 of record NZ_CP135141.1, read on the forward strand.
TTCGCTTACCATAGCTTTTGAAACCATTTTTCTTTATATTGTCACTTAGACAGGCTGGGCATTTGATGTATAATGTCATTTGCATTTCACTATTTATCAATTTCTCAGCCTGTTTTTTCCAGCCTACTTTTTGAACCACCACCCGGATATAAATGTAGCTATGAATAAAACAACTTTTAAAATATCAAAGATGGACTGCCCTTCGGAGGAAAACCTAATCCGAATGAAATTAGAGGGCCACTCGAATATTGAACATCTTGAGTTCGACATTCCTAACCGTCAATTAACTGTGTTTCATCATGACAATATAGAAGGGATAGAGACTGCTATTCATGACCTAAAATTAGGAGACACCTTACTCTCGACCGAAACCATTGACCCCTCTGATCCCAACAATAATTTTAAAGTTGATGCTGACTCTAGTCACAAAAAAGATGCTGAGCAAAGAAAGCTACTATGGATAGTGCTGGTCATTAACTTTGCTTTCTTTATTATTGAAATGAGCACGGGACTGATTTCTCGTTCGATGGGGTTGGTCGCCGACAGCTTAGATATGTTAGCAGATAGCTTCGTGTATGGAATTAGCTTATTTGCGGTCGGTGGAACGGTCATTAAGAAAAAACGGATTGCTAGAATTGCCGGATATTTTCAAATTACGCTGGCGATTCTTGGTTTTTTAGAAGTACTAAGACGTTTCTTTGGCAATGAGCAGTTACCTGACTTTTCTACCATGATAGTCATATCGATTCTTGCGCTAATTGCAAACTCGATTTGCCTCTATTTACTACAAAAATCGAAAAGCAAAGAAGAAGCCCATATGCAAGCCAGTATGATTTTCACTTCAAACGATGTGATTATCAATTTAGGGGTAATTGTTGCAGGGATTTTGGTTAATTGGTTACACTCTAGTACGCCTGATTTGATTATTGGTAGCATCGTATTTGCTTTAGTTATTCAGGGCGCCTTTAGAATATTGAAGTTGAGTAAGTAGCCAAGCCTAATAACTGAAGCAAATAGCTCAAGTAAGTAGCTTAATTAAACCGCTAAGTGTAAAGTAACTGGGTTTGAAGCAAATAAACATCATAAGGATATGAGACCTCAAGCAATGATTGAACAAACTTTAAATCTAGTCACCACCAAAGACCATCAGCAAGTTGCCGTTTGGCGAATAATAGATGATGAAGTCTTTGATAAGAATCTGGTGGTGGTCAACTAATTTAGGACACTAATAAAATTCAAACCTACATGGGGTCAGCACAGAATTTGGAGAAAATAGCACGCTGAGGAAATTTGTTTGGTCTTTTTATGATTGAAAATACCGGCGTTCGTCTCATTTACTTTAATGTATTAGAAGATGGGCTGATTGTGATGTCTTACTTCTACGCAAAAAATGAACAAGAAAATATATCGCCAAGTGAGCTTCAAAAGCTAAAAAGATAACCGATGAAAACAAATTTTCCTAAAGACTTCGATATTGAAGCAGCTGTTCAAGCGATTATTGATGATGAACCTGATTTAGTTGCAGAGCGAGACAATTTGATTGAAGCATTGAACCAAACCAAAGCAGGCATCTTTGCACGTACGACAGACATATCAGATACGGCTCAAGTCCGTCATCAAGCAGGTTTGTCACAAAGTCAATTTGCCAAAATCCTAGGCATTTCGGTCAATACGTTAAAATCTTGGGAGCAAGGTCAACGCAAACCGAGTGGTTCAGCACAAGTCTTACTCAAATTATTAGGCAAAAAGCCTGAGTTAATTGATGAGATTGCTCATTTGGCGTAGTACTTGAAGCCTTTTAGTAACTACCCTTCGTTGATTTTAATTAAAATTTTCTAATAGGGCCTATCTATATATTTATTGGATGGTGATTTGTAGACAAGTTAATTGATAAAAATAGGGGCGATTTGCCCCTGTTTTTTCGCCTAAATAAAATTGTCTAAAAAACCCTCGTTTTTTGGACAAATTGAATCGTATCAACTTGGGGTCAGCACGTAATTCGGTTCATATTGTACGCTAGGTACATTTATTGAATTTTATGTGTTTGTTGTTTAATAAATTTATGAAAATACTCTTAATTAAATTGCATATTATTCATCTCTATTAAAAAGGCAAAGGGTAAAAAAATAAGTCTTTGATTTTAATAAACTTATTAATAAACAAAATTCCTTAGCGTACTATTTTCTCCGAATTCTGTGCTGACCCCTTCTATAATTATTTATATGCAACATATTGACTAATGATGTTGCTTAAAGTATGCTAGCGTTACTCAAGGGGAGTAACTTCTCACTTTATTAAGTTTGTGGCTTATCGTCATTACATAAGGCATTGTTCAATTATTAGCCCTTATCGGTAAGTCAGCTATTGTCACAATAGTTAGCCAGACCTTGACTCGTTGTTAATCATTTGTGGTTAGCATGGGTCAAGGTTTTTCTGTTTTAGGCTAACCTTCTTCCATTGCTTCCACGACACTATCAATTTTTTGATGAGACGTTTAAGGAGCGATAATGTTACTTGCGAGTTTACCTGCCAACACCGAAGCGATAGCTATCGGCAGTCCGATGTTATACGCCGTGTTTTTTGCCATTGTGGCAACATTACTGTTAGTCGATTTTTTTACTTTTAAGACCCCGCCGCCAGGCGAATCCGTATCCATGAAACAGGCAGGGATTTGGAGTGCGATTTGGGTTGGTGTCTCTGTGCTGTTTGCAGGTGGCTTATGGTGGTATCTAAACGGGTCGTTTGGCTCGGCAATCGCCAATCAAAAAGTCGGTGAATTCTTCACGGGTTATTTACTCGAAAAGTCACTCGCCATTGATAACGTGTTTGTGTGGCTCATGATTTTTGCGGCGTTTGCGGTGTCGCCTGCGATGCAGCGTAAAATTCTACTGTATGGCGTGATTGGTGCCATTGTCATGCGTACCGTGATGATTTTTGCGGGTGCGTGGCTGGTAAGTGAGTTTAGCTGGATTTTATATATATTTGGTGCCTTTTTGCTGTACACGGGTATCAAGATGTGGCAAAACCATGATGAACAAGAAGACCCAAAACAGTCAGGCTTGTATAAGTTTTTACAAAAACATTTGCGAATCAGTGATGATAGCCATGATGCATCGGGTCAAGAGCGATTTGTACTGGTTAAAAACGGCGTTAAGTATTTCACCCCATTAGCGGTGGTGCTGATTTTGGTGGAATTGTCGGATGTGATTTTTGCGGTGGATTCGATTCCCGCGATTTTTGCGGTAACCACCGACCCGTTTATTGTATTGACAGCAAATTTACTGGCGATTTTGGGTTTACGTGCGATGTTCTTCTTGTTGTCAGGCTTGGCGGATAAGTTCCATTTACTGCCGTATGCATTAAGCGTGATTTTGGTGTTTATCGGTGCCAAGATGCTACTGCTTGAGGTGTTTCACGTGCCGATGGCTATTTCACTCGGCTTTATCGCTACGGTATTAACGATAACGGCGATTTTGTCAGTGAAATTTCCGAATTTGGGTAAAGCATAGACCCGACGGTAATTACCGATTGCTAATGATCATGTTTAACTGTGATAAAATAAGCCTTTTTTACAAAGGCTTATTTTTTTTATGATGGAAAAGCTGTTTAAAAATAGCCGTTATTTGGTGTTTCTCACGATTATTGTGAGCCTACTCTCTTCAGTAACGCTGTATGTTGCTTCATTAAATATTATTTTTCATGTGCTATCCGACTTTATTACCAATCCCGCGGTTAAACCCCTTGATGGGCAGATTTTGGCGGTTAATCTGCTAAAGACGTTGGATATTTTATTGATTGCATTAAGTTTTCAGATGATTGCGATTGCCTATTACCGTTTATTTATCTCCAACAAACCTGCCCAAGAATCTCGTTTTTTAACTGTACTTGGCATTCATGATTTTCATGACTTAAAAATTAATTTGATGCAAGTATCGATGATCATTTTGGTGATTTTATTTTTGGAGCAAGCCGTTGAAAGTGGCGCTAATTTTAATACTTTTCTTTATGGAGCTGCCATTGCGATGGTGGTTGGGGCGATTGTGTTAGCGATTAAAAGTTTACGACATTAATAGTCGAATTGTTTAGTTACAAATTGCTTTAATTAATTTAAGCAATTATTTGGTTTTTAGTGTTGCTTAAAATATACTCATGATCATCAAGGGGAGTAACTTCCTGCTTTTTTAAGCTTGTGATTTATCGTCAATCCATGTGGATGTTACCATCCCATCGGTAAATCAGCTATGACCATTTAACCTTATTTAAAGGTTTCCCATAGTTAGCCAGACCTTGACTTGTCTTTTGCTAAGGTAAGAGGAGGTCAGGAAAACCGCTAACAACGCCCTATTTTATCCAACTTTCCCACCCAATCTGCCCTAGTTATTGACTCAACAATTTTAATGACTGATTAATTACTTAAAAGGGTATAGTTTTCATGATAGAACTATTGGCTGATCCATCGGTTTGGCTGGGTTTCTTCACACTTGTCATTCTAGAAATCGTTCTGGGTATCGACAATCTTGTTTTTATCGCCATTCTTGCCAACAAATTACCACCTCACCTGCGGGATAAAGCCCGTAACTTAGGCTTGACGTTAGCCTTAGTCATGCGACTCGGATTGTTGTTCGTGATGTCTTGGTTAATCACCTTGACCAATCCCATTGCGTTATTCGGTTCGCTCGATATCTCTGTTCGAGATTTAATTTTGATTGTCGGTGGTGTGTTCTTGTTGTTTAAAGCCACGGCAGAACTACATGAACGTATCGAAGGCAAACCTGAACACACCGGCGGTAAGCAAATTTACGCCAGTTTTACCGCTGTCGTCATACAGATTGTGATTTTAGATGCGGTATTCTCGTTTGATGCGGTGATTACGGCGGTCGGTATGGTAAAACAGCTTGAAGTGATGATGGCTGCCGTAATCGTTGCTATGGCGGTGATGCTATTTGCTTCAAAGCCGTTGACGAACTTTGTCGGTCGTCACCCAACTGTCGTGATTTTGTGTTTAAGCTTCCTGCTCATGATTGGCTTTAGCTTAATTGTTGAAGGTTTTGGTTTTCATTTACCCAAAGGCTATTTGTATGCGGCAATTGGTTTCTCAATCTTAATTGAAGCCTTTAACCAGTTTGCCCAACGTAACCGCACCAAATATGAAAATCGTGTACCACTACGTGAGCGTACCGCCGACAGTATTTTACGACTAATGGGTGGTAAAGCAGAGCCAAACAGTGAACTCGTTAGCGAAGATAGGCCATCTGATACGGAAGTCGCCTTTGTCCAAGAAGAACGCTATATGATTAGCGGCGTGTTAGCCCTAGGTGAGCGAGATATCGAAACAGTGATGACACCGAGCAATGACATTTCATGGGTCGATATCAATGGGTCGTTGGCTGATATCAAGACACAGGTGTTAAGTACCCCGCATAGCTTATTACCGATTTGCGATGGCTCAGTCGATAAAATCTTGGGTGTGGTGCGTTCTAAGAGTATTTTATCAACGCTTGAAACGATGACAGACGCTGATAAACAAGCCTTGTATGATTTGGCAAAACAGCACCAGCCCGTGTATGTGTCAGACACGATTGATAATTTGCATTTGATTAAGCTACTTAAAAATGCCAAAGGTAATTTAGCCATCGTGATTGATGAGTTTGGTCAAGTGTCAGGTTTGGTCACGCCGCTGGATTTGTTTGAAGCGATTGCTGGTGAGTTCCCTGACGAAGACGAATCACCAGAAATTACCCAGCATGATAATCATTGGTTGGTCGATGGTACCGCAAGCTTAGACCAGTTGCGCTTAGAACTCGATAACTCCGATTTGTTTGCGGATGCAGAGCAGTTGACGATTGGGGGTTATATGGGTGCGAATTTGCCCAATTTACCAAATATCAATGACAGTATTGTGGAAAATGGTTATCGCTTTACTGTTATCGAGATCTTCTCAAATCGGGTGATGTTGGTGAGAATTGAGCGAATGACTGATCAATAATTGTGTTGTGGTGTTAAAAAATAAGCCCCGAAATAGGGGCTTATTTTTTGATTTAATAAATATTTAGCCAAACTTTGATAATGAATTAGTCAAAAAGGACTGTGCCCAATAAAAATAATTATTTTTCACCATTTTATAAATCAAAACCCATATCTATTAGATATGCTACAGTCAATTCTCAATTAAGTAAAACACTTGTTATTGTTGAAAAGGGAACCCGTTAAGGAATTCAGCAGTTTTGTCGTATTTGGCGTTCAATAATAACCGCTATTATTTACTTTAATAAAAACATATCAATAATATTAGGTTCTGTTGAACATTCAAAGCTTCAGCCAATGATAAGCAAAGGCTAGAGCGACCAAATTCTCATAATTACGTTTAAGCTTCTCATACCTTGTCGCAATACCCCGATAATGCTTGATACGACAGAAAGCATTTTCAACCAAATGACGAGACTTGTATAAATGCCAATCCATATGTACATTTGATAGTTTAGTGTTACGCTTTCTTGGAATATTAGCTATGGTTTGACTCTCTTCAACTTTCTCACGAAAGCACTGAGAGTCATAGCCTTTATCAGCACCAAGTATCACAACATCACTTAAATCTAAAGTATCAATCAAGTCAGGTGCTGCTTTAACATCGTGGGTTACGCCATCGGTAATGATGAAACGAATGGGATTGCCGTGTGCATCAACCGCTAAATGAATCTTACTGCTGTTGCCTGCGACACTTTTATCAATGCCTTGCCCTCTCATGTCACCACTACTACTGTGCTGATGAGCTTTAATATAAGTTGCATCGATAAACAGCCATTCCATGTCTGGAAAGTTAATCATCTTTTCAAACAATTTGATGAGCTTATTACTTTGTGACCATCGGTTAAAGGCTTTAAATATCGTGTTGGTCTTTCCAAAATATCTGGGTAAGTCCCGCCACGGTATGCCTGTTCGCATTTTATATAAGATCCCTTCTACGGTCTTTCTTAAATTGGCATAGTCATAGATGCCAATTTCTTGTAGAATGGGTTTTAGCTTCTTCCAGTGTTGATTATTTAGCATAAGACGAGGCATAGCGAACAGTCTTCTTTTTGGGTCAGAGCTTAAAGTTTACTGCTTCGCTATTTTTTTATCAAAATTTCCTCATTATGTCCTTTTGTATATTAAATGTTCAACACAACCTAATATAATTTTCTTTAAATAATTTTTAAAAAACTTAATTAAAATACTTTAGCCTGATATCAAATAACATAAGTTGTCGTAATTTTTTTAAATCTGCTTTTTTATTAAATTTTATCTTAGTATACTCAAACAAAAGATAATAGGATAAACATAGGTCGAAAAATGTGGTCAGATACTGATTCTAAAAAGGATTTTTTAAATTATTCGGAAGCTTCCGAGATAGTAGTTAATGTGTTAAAAACCCCCTCGATGTTACCTATTTCAATAGGCGTGTTTGGCTCATGGGGAACAGGTAAGTCAACCATATTGAATTTAATTGAAGATACAATCCAGGCAGAAACTAATAATGATTTTATTATTATCAAATTTGATGCCTGGTTATACCAAGGTTTTGATGATGCTCGTGCTTCCTTACTTGAAGTAATAACACTAGAAATCGCAAAATTAGTTCAAGATAATGAAAGTCTTTTTAAGAAAACAAAAAAAATTAGTAAGAGAATTAATAAGTTAAGGTTATTTGGATTATTCACCGAAGGGGCTGCATTAGCCGCAGGTGTTCCTATGTTTGGTATGGCTTCCAAAGCAATTGAAGCCGTTGGCAATGGGTTCAACGGGCAAGCAAACGAAGAAGATGCTGAGGCAGTAAATAAATTTATCGAGAGTGGACAAGAAGGAACTAAAGATTTTCTTAATGAAGAAGCTCTATCTGCACCAAAGGAAATCGCTGCACTAAAAACAGAACTTGAGGAGCTTTTAACAGAGTTCAATAAAAAAATCATCGTATTTGTTGACAATTTAGATCGTTGTTTGCCGAAACAAACCATACAAACTCTAGAATCTTTACGCTTATTCTTATTTATGAAAAATACAGCATTCGTTATCGCTGCTGATGAAGACATGGTAAGACATGCTGTTAAAGAACATTTTAATGGCATTGATGAAAAACACGTTACCGATTACTTGGATAAACTGATTCAGTTCCCTGTCAAAGTCCCTAAAATTAGCACTAGGGAAGTAAGAGCTTACTTATTTCTATTGTATGCTTCAATTCACCCCACTTATGGTCAGCAACAAGAAAAACTGGAAAATCTTAGAGAGGGATTGGAGAAAAATTTATGCCTTTCTTGGAAAGAAGATCCAATCACTGTGAACGATGCACTAGAGCTTTTAGATAGTGATGCTCCAACTGTACAGAATCTTTTAACTGACTTTGGCGTAGCTGACCGTATCGCTCCTTTGTTAGCTTCTTCAAAAAATGTTGAAGGTAATCCACGTATTGTTAAACGAATGCTCAACGTCATTAGTATGCGAAATATGGTTGCTAGTGCACGTCAAATGCCCATAGATTTAAAACTCATTGCGAAAATGGCATTATTTGAGCGATGCTGTGACTCTAAAGCAGTTTCAACCTTATACAATGAGATAAATGCGACGGCCGATGGTAAACCAGAAATTTTTGAAAAACTTGAATTATCAAAAGAAGATTTTGAGCAGTTTGAGAAATTATTACCAAGTGAGTGGGAGAAATATAAATGGTTTATTTTTGACTGGATAAATTTAGAACCAACATTGTCTAATAGAGATTTACGCCCATTAGTTTATTTAAGTAAGGAAACTGTACCGCTAAGGGTTATTTCTAAAGGGCTTTCAGAACCTGCAAGTCAAGCATTTAATTTGCTATTGCGTACAAATAAGGTCTCCTCACGAGCCGCTTTACAAGCCATTAGTATCATTCCTGACGGTGAAGAGATGAAAGTAATGGGATTAATATTAGATGAGCTGCGTAAAAATTCTAATTGGGCCGATAAACCAAATGGTTATGCAGGTGCGTTTTTATTAGCTAAAGAAAGAGAAGAAACCAGACCTCAATTTAAAGCATTTTTCTCGGAAGTAATGCCTACATCAAAACCTTGGTTCAAAACATCAGTGAAAGATGAAGAATGGTTCAACAACTAATTTTAGGGAGTGACAAATTTATGGGAACATCAACTTCCAGTAAAGGAACAAATGGGCAATCACCGTTAGTTCCTTCTTGGGCTAATGAAGATAACCAACCAATACCCAATATTGATAGAAATTTAAAGAGATTTAGAGGTGAGCTAGGTAAAGCTGCGGGAAATAAATCAAGCAATCATCTCAAGAAAGCTATCGGTCATTATGCCAAACATGCAACTGGTGGCAAAACTGTAGGTCCAAAACGTTACCAGAAAATAATTAGAGCAGGCGGTGGGTTATTTGATGTATTTAAGAACATTCAAGCTGGCAATGATTATTTAGGTTTGAAATTATCTGATTTAAATGGTCAACCAATCGATATTGTCATTGATAAAATCATTGAAATAATCCTAGAAGTTGATGGTGATGCTGAAAGAATCAGAGCAAGTTTAAATCAGTCCTTATCAAAATGTTTAGATGGGGTAGAGGACTTCGACGCTAGTCAAATTTCTGATGATTTGATTATTGATTTAATGCTTAATTACACCTCAGAATACTTATTTGAAGAAATTATGCTAGATTCCAGAACATCGTTTGACAAGGCAGATACGCCAGAGAAATTTCTTGAACTAGAAAACGATTTACATGCTCTGATTGAATCTTGTGTAGATAAACATATGAGTGAACAGCTAAAAGAAAACAAAGATACACTAACCCGCAATGACATTGAAACCATCCAACAAACCGCACTTAAAGAGATTTGGACCGAGTGGGAGGACTATCTAAATGATTGAACTATATTTTGAGACTGACCTCACTAGATTACCTAATATGTCAAGCAATGTATTACCAGTCCGGATGTTTGGCAAATCTGCACTGGAAGGTATGTACAACAGTATTGGCGGAGCTGCTTTACAAGAATTCAGAAGATTACAAGAACAGCCTGACGAAACAGCTTTTGACTTAATGATGTTATCGTTAGCAGTTACTGCCGCTGATACTTTCGTTGAACGAAACACCAGAGCAGAAGATGCTTGGTGTCGTCAATTTAAGGTTCATCTACCTTTACTAGAACCAGATTTGTGGCAACAACAAAGATCATTACTTCAAGAAACTTTACATTTTCTCAGCGGTGACTTATGGGATTTTGAATTTAGTCAAAGTGATTTTCAAATACCAAGTAAGATAACGCATCGACGAGCTCGAAAAATACACATCGATAATCATGACTCGGTTTGTTTATTCTCTGGCGGTCTCGATAGTATGATTGGAGCCATAGATTTAACACAACAAGGGAAAAAACCTGTACTAGTCAGCCATGCTTATCCAAAAGATAGGGAAAAACAGGATGATGTTTATAACAAACTTCGCCTTACTAATGCTAAATTTCAAGTCGTCGCAAACCCAAGAAAAGTAAAAGAAATCCCAGTCGATGTACAAATGAGAACACGGAGTTTTAACTTTATTGCATTTGGAGCATTGATTGCTACTGCGTTATCAAAAAACCACTATAATAATCAAACCGTTAACCTTTATATCCCAGAAAATGGGCTTATTTCGATCAATCCACCATTAACAGCTCGACGAATTGGTTCATTGAGTACAAGAACAACCCATCCCTTTTTTTTAGGAAAGTTGAACGAGTTGTTTGTCAATATTGGTCTGCCTGTTAAGCTATTGAACCCTTACCAGTTTAAAACAAAGGGTGAGATGATAGTAGACTGCCAAAATCAGACTTTACTGAAAAAAGTTGCCGTTGATACAGTTTCCTGTGGTAAATGGAAACGCTCAGGTACTCAATGCGGCAGATGTGTGCCATGCTTGATTAGGCGAGCTTCTTTTAATACAGCTACTTATAATGATACTACACCATACCAATTCCCAATTTTAAACGATGTCATCAAAAACCCTAATAATAGAGACGATTTGATGTCTATGATTGTCGCTATTCAGAGTTTAGAAAATGCTTCGAATAAAAATATTTGGGTGGCAAGGTCTGGTTCATTACCATTGGAGAAAACTGAACGTCAGAGCATTATCGATACTGTTTTAAGGGGAATGGGTGAAGTGAAAAATTATTTACAAACTCAAAATTTGGATGTAACTGTCTAATGTACCCATTGATTGATCTGCATTGCCATTTGGATTTATATGAAAATTCGCATAAAGTCGCTTCTTTATGCGATGCTTCAAGTTATATCTTATCAGTCACGACAACACCTAAAGCATGGTTCGGTACAAAGGAACTTGCAGAAAACCATCAAAGAATTCAAACAGCTCTTGGTTTGCATCCACAGATAGCTCATGAACGTAGTGAAGAACTAGATTTATTTGACCTATTAGTGGACGACACAAAATATATAGGTGAAATAGGATTAGATGGCTCGCGCTCACTAAAACAATTTCAACCGATTCAACAGAAAGTTTTTGAGCATATTGTTATACAATCGAATAAGTCTACTCCTAAAATTTTAACCATTCATAGTCTTCAGGCTGTGGATAGCGTACTTGACTGTTTAAAAAATCATTTTTCAAATGGCGTACCTGTTCTACACTGGTACACAGGAAATGAAATTCAATTAAACAGAGCGATAGCTAATGGCTGTTGGTTTTCAGTAAATCAAAGGATGCTCTCAACCAACAAAGGAAAACAGCTCGTCAGCAGAATTCCCAAAAACTGCATTATCACTGAAACGGATGGCCCATTTGTTAAGAGTAAAAATCAGCCAATTTTGCCTGGCGAAGTTATGCCAGTAATCAATAGTTTATCTAAGCTTTGGAATGAACCAAGAGAGCAAGTTATTGCTAGAGTTTTCGAGAATTTTAAAAACCTTATAAGGCAAGTGACTTGGTGAACAACAATAAATCCCAAAAAATATTTTTAATTTTACCATTTATGTAGAAATACTTCAAAAATCGTTAAAAAGGGTGTCCAACTTTCGGGGTTCAGATCAAAATAAGTGGGCACTATCTCGTATTTTTTAGAATGGTGGTAGATGGGATGGTCGGATGCTTACACTGATTGTGATGTCTTACTTCTATGCAAAAAATGAACAAGAAAATATTTTGGCAAGTGAGCTTCAAAAGCTAAAAGGATAACTGATGAAAACGAATTTTCCTAAAGACTTCGATGTTGAAGCAGCGGTTCAAGCGATTATTGATGATGAACCTGATTTGATAGCAGAGCGAGACAATTTGATTGAAGCATTAAACCAAACCAAAGCAGGTATCTTTGCACGTACGACAGAAATATCAGATACGGCTCAAGTCCGCCATAAAGCGGGTTTGTCGCAAAGTCAATTTGCCAAAGCCTTAGGTATTTCTGTCAATACGTTAAAATCTTGGGAGCAAGGTCAGCGTAAACCGAGTGGCTCAGCGCAAGTCTTACTTAAATTATTAGGCAAAAAACCTGAGTTAATTGATGAGATTGCTCATTTTGCATAGTACTTGAGCCCTTCTATTAAACACCTTTTAGTGAGTGTAATCGAAAGTTTCTTATAAGCTCTGTTTAAAGATGTGTTGAACGCTGATTTATAGATAGGTTAATTTACAAAAATAGGCATAAACTTAAGAAAATAAGAAACTCTATGAAAACATCTGTTTTCCGTAGGCTAGTTCTATTATCACGCGAATCTATAATGGTATAATACTCGCCAAAATTCCTTAGCGTGCAATATGACCCGAATTCTCAGATAACCCCTGGTTAAAGTGTGGCTTGTTTTTTTACACTCTACCTTATTCGATATCAGCAAAGAATTAGGGAAATATAGTCACAGAAACATAAAAGTGATACAAGGCAGGCGAACGAAACTGTACAAATAGTACTGTGAGTGAGCCTAACGCCGTAGCACTTTCTGTCTTCGAAGACTATAGCAGTCTAGCCGCTTTCGGATAAGCCAAGGCCACGTTTGTGAGTGCATTTATATCTACCCTTTGACCCAAAATTTTGTTTCTAGACATTAAGTTAGTTATAAATGGCAGATTAGGTATGAGACCATTATCGTTTATCCCAGTCTAGAACTTTTGAAATCTACGTCTTTTATAATACTCGTTTTTATTGTTCAAACGATGCTAACTATAACATTGCCATATATAAGCGATACAACATTTTACTTTTAATTCTTATTATGATTGATATAATCAAATTTTAGCTTAAATATGAAAAATAAATTCTATATTTTGCTATATTTAGAAATATATTTTCTTATTATTTTTTGTTTTTGATATTTATTTTTTATTTAATTTTAAAATGGAAGTTACACATGAATAACATCAATTTAGAAGAAACTTTTAAAACATTGCGTGGGCAAACAGGTAATCCAGCGGTTAGCGTATTTATTCCGACCCACCGTACTTTCCCAGACAATGAGCAAGACGCAATTGCCCTAAAAAACCAACTTAAAATCGTCGAAGAACGTGTCACCAATGAATACGACAAGCGTGTTGCTGCAAGTGTGATGGAAAAAATCCATGCCCAAACCGATGAGCTTGACCATAACTATAACTTAGATACGCTGGCTGTGTTTGCCACGCCTGAATCTGCTCAAGTGGTGCGTTTGCCCTTTGATGCCGCTGAGCGAGTCATCATTGGTGAAAAGTTTGCGACCCGTGACCTCATGCGTAACTTATCAGAAGGGGTTGGCTATTATGTGTTGGTAGTTACGCCTGAAAAAGCCCGTCTGATTGAAGGCGTGAATAATCGTCTGGTTAAAGAAATTAAAGGCGGTAGCGAACGTCAACAAACAATGAGCGAGTTGACCTTCCCTATTAACAACTCAACGCTACCCAACAACAGTAAAGCAGACCGTACAGGCTCATCAGACGATGATATGTACTTAAAAGAGTTCTTTAACCGTGTTGATAAAAGCTTGCAAGAGCTTTATAACAAATCACCACTACCTGTGATTTTGGTGGGTGATAGCCACAATATTGGTTTTTATGAAAAAGTGTGCGACCGCCCTGATATGATTATTGGTAAAGTCGATAATTTAACATATCTGAACGACAGCAAGCCAGAGGACATTATTGCTGGCGTTCAAGACATCGTTGAGCAAAAGCGTCAGACTCGTTACGAAACTGCCAAAGGCGACCTTGAAAAAGCTCGTAATGAAAAGATGGTGCGTACTGATTTGCAACAAATCTATCGCTCGGCGTTTGAAGGCAATGCGGTAACGCTATTGGTTCGTCAAGGTCATAGTGTGCCTGCGAAGATTGATGAGAAAGCACAGACCCTACAAGTCCAAGATGATGCTACTGCTGAGGGTGTAACCGATGATGCGGTTAGTGAAATCATTGAATTGGTTAGCCATAAAGGTGGTGAGGTGGTATTTGTACCCACTGAGCAAATGGATGAAAAGGAGCCGATTGCGTTGATTACTCGTTACTAATCGTCGAATCGTTTACAATGAAGGGTAGGACAATGGTCTTACCCTTTTTTTATTGAGTAAAATAGATGAATAATACGCATTTGGTCGCTCAATGGCTACAGCGACAGATTAAAGATAGTTCAGCAGTTGGGTTAATGCTGGGTTTTTTTTGTCTATATGTGTCCTATGTACCAATGTTGTTGCCACGGGTCTGGTGGTTGCAGGCAATCAGTGGTGGCATTAACGCTATCGTTGGTTATGCGTTTGGAATGCTGTTGGGTCTTATAGGGTATTGGTTACAGCGTTTATTAAAAAACTCCAATCATCAATCAGCTATCAACCACCTAAATATCTTACCAATAATGACGATGGTATTAGGATTTTTAGGTGCGATTGGTTTTGCTTTTTATCATTACCAGATTACTGCCAAGATTGCCCAACAGGTCCAGATAACACCGCCGTCATTGCTTAATGTCAGCGGGGCTATGCTCTTAAGTCTATTGCTTTGGGGGTTGGTGGTGTTTATCGCTCGCTTGATAAAGCAATTGGTGTTGATGGGGGTAGAACGTGGCTTTCCACAGTTTTCTACTACCACAAAAATGAGTATGAAAGCAGGGGCTTTTTTACTACTGATTGTCGGATTGGTTACGTTAAGTCGAGATTATATCTGGCACAAAGTTGTCGAGAAAGTCGCCTATAGTGCCATGCAGCTTGATACCTCTGAACCCGATACCCTATCAGCCCCATTCTCACGGTATAAATCAGGGTTTGATAGTGGGCAAACGGGGCATAGTAATAAAGAAAAACCTGCCCAACAGTGGCAGGAGTTGGGGCATTTTGGACAACGCTTTGTCTCGCTTGGGGCGTCGCAGAAGGATATTAGCTTGCTGACAGGATTGCCTGCCAAAGAGCCGATTCGGGTATTCGTTGGTTTGAATCGTCAAGAACCTGATAAAGCGTTGTTAGAAAAAATGGTGCAGACCGCCCTTGATGAGATGGATAGAACGCAGGCGTTTACCCGCCGCTATATCGTGATACAAGGGGCTACAGGACGGGGCTGGATTGAAGAGTACAGCAGTCAGGCGGTTGAGTATTTGACCCAAGGCGATGTGGCAACGGTGGCGATTCAATACTCGTATTTACCCAGTCAATTTTCGTTTTTGTTGAATGGTGAGCTTGCCACGTTTGCCAATAGCGAGTTGATAAATGCCGTCAAACAACGTCTTGAGCAAATGCCGATTGATAAACGCCCTAAACTATTGCTTGCAGGAGAGTCGTTAGGGGCGTATGCCAGTCAATCGCTTTTTAACAATTATGATGATGTCATTAATCGTATTGATGGGGCGGTGTGGGTGGGAACGCCAAGATTTAGCCCACTATGGCAACAACTGGTGGCGAATCGGAATAAAGGTTCGACAGAAGCCTTGCCTATTATTCACAGCGGACAACATGTGCGATTTATGGATAATCCTGCCTCATTAAAACAACTGACAAATGATTGGCAGTCACCACGAATTGTATTTTTGCAGTATGCGACAGACCCTATCGTGTGGTGGTCGTCCAAGATGCTATGGCAAGCACCTGACTGGATGGCAGAACCCAAGGGTCGAGGGGTTAGTCATTTACCTAGATGGTTGCCTGTGTTAAGTTTTTGGGAATTATCTCTGGATATGCCAGCGTCTAACCAAACGCCTGCAGGATTTGGTCATATTTATGAAGATGATATCGTGTATGCGTGGGCGGCGGTACTCGATAATTCACAAGTTGACCCTAAGCAAGTGGCAGAAAGAATTGAACAGCGAATAGCATTCACAAAAGAGAATAAATAGCTATTTTTATATTAGGAGGGTCTATGAGTAATTTTCAGCAAACGCTTAAGCGGTTTTTTGCGATGGATGCAGCGGCTGGTATTGTTTTAGCCATCGCTGCACTACTGGCAATGATTGTTGCCAATTCGCCATTGCAAGAAAGCTATGAGCATTTATTGCATTTTCCGATTGCGATAAGTTTTGGTGATTTCGTGGTGAAACACCATTTGCTTCATTGGATTAATGATGGGTTAATGGCAGTGTTTTTCTTTTTAGTGGGGCTTGAGCTTAAACGTGAAATGATGGTAGGGGAATTGTCCAACCCACGCAACATCATTTTACCTGCACTCGCTGCCATGGGTGGCATGGTGTTTCCTGCCTTAATTTATTTGATGTTTAACTACCAAAACCCTGATTTTGCTAAGGGTTGGGCGATTCCTGCGGCCACGGATATCGCCTTTGCGTTGGGGGTATTAACCTTACTGGGTAGCCGAGTGCCGCTGTCGCTTAAAGTGTTTTTAACCTCAATTGCGATTTTCGATGATATTGGGGCGATTTTAATCATTGCTTTGTTTTATTCCAGTGGGTTAAACCTAGCCGCCTTAGGGGTTGCCGCTTTAACGCTTGCAGTATTGTTTATCATGAATCGTTTTAATGTCACTCGTATTTCTGCGTATGTCATTATTGGATTGGTGTTATGGGTGGCGATGCTTGAATCGGGTATTCATGCCACGATTGCTGGGGTATTGCTGGCGATGTTTATCCCAATGACTGATTCGGCAAACCCTAAAATCTCACCGTTAAAAGAACTTGAGCATGATTTGCATCATACAGTGAGCTTTTTGATTTTGCCCGTATTTGCCTTTGCCAATGCAGGGATCCATTTTGGGGGAGCGGAAGGAGGCTTTATGGCGTCACTCACCCACCCTGTGTCATTGGGCATTATCATGGGATTGCTAGTCGGTAAAATGCTGGGTGTGATGTTATTTAGTTGGCTTGGGGTTAAGCTAAAGCTCGCCAATCTGCCACAAGGCATGAACTGGGGTCAAGTAATTGGTGTCGCTGCCCTATGTGGCATTGGATTTACCATGAGTTTATTTATCGGGAGCTTGGCGTTCGCAGGATTGGAGATTAAACCGTTTGATGAGCGATTAGGAATTGTCATGGGTTCAGTTTTAGCAGGCATTATCGGTTATTTTTATCTGAATAAGACATTGCCAAAACAAGCCTAGCCTTTAACTATCCTATACCTAAAATGCGTTTTTATCATTGATAGCGGTAAAAACGCATTTTTTAATTGAATAGCAAAGTGAGTTTTTTATGTTGATTGCGATTGTGGCATTTTTAGTGGGGCTAGCTATACTGGTGTGGAGTGCCAACGTGTTTATTGATGGGGCAACGGATTTGGCCGTCAAGTTGATGCGTTAAAAGAAATCGGCTGTGAGCGAATTTTTGAAGACAAAGCATCAGGCAGTAATTCCCAACGTAAAGGATTGGATGATTGTCTCAACTATTTGCGAAAAGGCGATGTGCTTGTTGTTTTGGATTTAGATCGGTTAGGGCGGTTAGCCAGTGACTTGATAAAGTTGATTGATGAACTGGCTGAAAATGGCATTGGCTTTAAAGCGATTAATTCACCGATGGATACCACCACCCCTGCAGGTCGGGCGTTTTTACAAATTCAAGCCGCTTTTGCTGAGATGGAACGTAATATTATCCGCCAGCGGGTGAAAGAGGGGATTGCCGCTGCTCGGGCTCGAGGGCGTAAAGGTGGTAGGCCCAGAATCATGACCGCTGAGAAACTACGTTATGCCCAGCATCTGATGGCTGACCAAACCAAAAGCATTCCAGCGATTTGCAAAGAGCTTGGTGATATTCCCAGTAGTACACTCTATCATTATGTGACAGCGAAAGGGGAGTTGAAGAAAGCTGGAGTGGACTTGATAAGCAAAATCGAATAATTACAGTATTTTTGAAAGTTTCTATTTTTCAGCATTCTAAAATCGATTGTTAACTAGTAGATTTAGTATTATAATGCAATGTATCATATATTAAAGGTTTGCTATGTATACGGTTGCCTAGACAGAAAGCTTTAAGGCTGAAATTGCTCAATTGTTAGATTTGGATGATCGGTTGGCTTTCTTTACTTACCTGTCTCAAAATCCATTAAAAGGTGATGTGATTCAACATGGCAAAGGGTTAAGAAAAATTCGTTGGGCAACCAGTGTTAAAGGTAAGTCGGGTGGGGTTCGAGTTATTTACTACAATATGCTAGATGATGGACTGATAGTTTGTCTAGCTGTGTATGCCAAAAATGAAAAAGAAAATATTTCTGCCAAAGAATTAAAGTTATTAAAAAATGAAAAGCAAGGAAACCAATCATGAAACCTGTCAACTTTTCTGATTTAGATATTGCCAATATTGTTGAAGCAGTTATTAAAGATGATCCTGATGCGATTGTGATTAAGGACAGTTTAGCCAAATCACTTTCTCAATTGAGAGAAGGACGGTATGCACCCGTATCGGAAGCTAGCCAAGTCCGTCAAAAGACAGGCTTGTCGCAAAGTCAATTTGCCAAGTCATTGGGTATTTCAGTCAATACTTTAAAGTCTTGGGAGCAAGGTCAGCGTAAACCGAGCGGTTCAGCTCAAGTCTTGCTTAAGTTATTGGGCAAAAAACCTGAGTTAATTGATGAGATTGCTCATTTGGCATAGTACTTGAGCCATTCTAGTAACTACCCTTCTTTGAGTGTAATTGAAATTTTCTCATAGGGTCTATTTACATATTTATTAGATACTGATTTGTAGACAGGTTAATTTACAAAAATAGAGGCGATTTGCCTCTGTTTTTTCGCCTAAATGGAAGTGTCCAAAAAACCAACGTTTTTTAGACACCTTGACCTTTATCAATTTTAAAAATACTCGACTAAATTCCTTAACGTACTATTTTCTCCGAATTCTGGGGTAACCCCATTATAATCTCTTATCGGTTGTCTAGCTTTATTATGCCACTACATAGCCATCGTCGTCTAATACGATGTCGTCTTTGACTTTTTCCCATACGAGCTTGGGTTTTAGTTTGTCATGACGTAGGTATCGATTGATGCGGTCATGACTAATTGATTCAGGATGATGTTCTGCGTAGTTGGTAAGGGTGTAATTGGTTTGGCTTACCAGTAAATATTGACAGTAGTCTAATCTAAGCGGGTGATAGCTTTTTTCTTCATCTCTTTATGCTACTATATTTTTATCCGCTTTCGCAAAATTTTATGCTTTTTGCGTAAGTCCTAATTATAAATGCCAAGCATAAGGTTTTGGCATTTACTCATTTAGTGATTTCAAAGTTACAGATTAACCAGTGATTTTAGCGTTACCCGTCACGTTTGAGCTGAAACCAACTTATCAATAGAGATTATCATGTCAAATAAATATTCTATTAAATTTTCAATCCTCGTCAGCTTATCAGCGTTATCTTTGGTCGCTTGTGGCAATCAAGTCGCGAAAAATAGTCAAACAGATACCATCGCCTCAACGCCTCAAACAACTCAGCAGCGTCAGGCGATAACCACCATTCCTAACGTTCAAACTCAAATCTCAGATACATTGAAAAACAATACGTTAACGGTACATCGCGACCCGAACTGTGGCTGTTGTCATAGTTGGATTGAGCATGCTAAATCCTACGGTGTGATGATTGTTGACAAAGTCACCAGTAATGAGGCAGTTACAGCGATCAAAGCGCAGCATCAATTACCAACGTCAATGTACTCTTGCCATACCATCATAAGCCAAGACGGTTATGTGTTTGAGGGTCATGTGCCGGTCAAGTATATGGATAAGTTCCTACAAAACCCGCCCAAAGACGCTATTGGTCTAGCCACACCGGGTATGCCAATGGGTAGTCCAGGCATGGAAATGGGTGATCAATTCAGTCCTTATACTATTATGCTGATAAAAAAAGACGGTAGTACCGCGCCTTATGCTAGTATTAAACAAGCAAACGAACAATATTGAAGATATTAGCCAGTACAGCGCTAGGTAACACTGATTGGGTCACGTCCGGCTATAGGACGTGGCTCTCATATAATATTACAGCAGATTGAGTAAGTTATTTAGTTAATCATCATAAGCAGTTACCCCACATTCTGCTAATGTGAGAAAGGCGGGGTGGTCGGATACTTATTTTAATCCAAATTCTATGCTGATGCCTAATTTATCAGGCCACATCAAAGAAAGCTAAATCAAAGGCTTTAAAGTGATTTTCCAGCTTTTTAGGAAAGTTACAACTTCGCCTAAATGCTCGCCTTACTCGATGTCTGATAATGCAATTATTACCTTCAATGCCTTTTGCAGTCTTTGTATTTATAGTTTCGCTTACCATAGCTTTTGAAACCATTTTTCTTTATATTGTCACTTAGACAGGCTGGGCATTTGATGTATAGTGTCATTTGCATTTCACTATTTATCAATTTCTCAGCCTGTTTTTTCCAGCCTACTTTTTGAACCACCACCCGGATATAAATGTAGCTATGAATAAAACAACTTTTAAAATATCAAAGATGGACTGCCCTTCGGAGGAAAACCTAATCCGAATGAAATTAGAGGGCCACTCGAATATTGAACATCTTGAGTTCGACATTCCTAACCGTCAATTAACTGTGTTTCATCATGACAATATAGAAGGGATAGAGACTGCTATTCATGACCTAAAATTAGGAGACACCTTACTCTCGACCGAAACCATTGACCCCTCTGATCCCAACAATAATTTTAAAGTTGATGCTGACTCTAGTCACAAAAAAGATGCTGAGCAAAGAAAGCTACTATGGATAGTGCTGGTCATTAACTTTGCTTTCTTTATTATTGAAATGAGCACGGGACTGATTTCTCGTTCGATGGGGTTGGTCGCCGACAGCTTAGATATGTTAGCAGATAGCTTCGTGTATGGAATTAGCTTATTTGCGGTCGGTGGAACGGTCATTAAGAAAAAACGGATTGCTAGAATTGCCGGATATTTTCAAATTACGCTGGCGATTCTTGGTTTTTTAGAAGTACTAAGACGTTTCTTTGGCAATGAGCAGTTACCTGACTTTTCTACCATGATAGTCATATCGATTCTTGCGCTAATTGCAAACTCGATTTGCCTCTATTTACTACAAAAATCGAAAAGCAAAGAAGAAGCCCATATGCAAGCCAGTATGATTTTCACTTCAAACGATGTGATTATCAATTTAGGGGTAATTGTTGCAGGGATTTTGGTTAATTGGTTACACTCTAGTACGCCTGATTTGATTATTGGTAGCATCGTATTTGCTTTAGTTATTCAGGGCGCCTTTAGAATATTGAAGTTGAGTAAGTAGCCAAGCCTAATAACTGAAGCAAATAGCTCAAGTAAGTAGTGAACCGTCCCGGGATTGTCGGAAACCCAAAACTCTGAGACAATACCCTTATGAAAACCAAACAATACTCAACTGAAATTAAGACTCGAGCCGTCGAATTACTCATCGAATCACAAAAAGATTATCCCTCACTCTGGGCAGCCATACAAGCCATTGCTCCGAAGTTTGGCTGTACCCCTGAAACCCTTCGTTCATGGCATCAAAAGCACCTAGCAAAGCAAAATCCCATCACTGTTACCACCGAAAGCCAAGCCGCCCGCATTGCCGAGTTAGAGCGAGAAATCAAAGAATTAAAGCAGGCTAATGAAATCATTCGCAAAGCCGCTGCTTTTTTCGCCCAGGCGGAGAAGGGCCGCAAACCGAAGTAATGGTCAAATTCATCGATGATGAAAAGAAAAAGTATGGGGTCGAGTCGATTTGCAGAATCCTGCCAATCGCCCCATCCACCTACTATCGTATCAAAGACGAGCAAGAGAACCCAGAAAAACAAAGCCGTCGCAAGCAAAGCGACAAACACCTTATGGAGCAAATCAAACAGATTTGGCGAGACAGTGGCTGTCGCTATGGCATTCGTAAAGTCTGGCACAAACTCAAACAAGACGGTCTACCAAAGCTTGCTCGCTGTACTGTTGAAAGGCTCATGAAACAGCTTGGCATCCAAGGCGTATGGCGGGGCAAAGGCAAAATCACCACCAAACAGCGTGATGACCAAGACAAGCCGAATGACCTTGTTAAACGCAACTTTACTGCAGATAGCCCAAACAAGAAAAGACTCTTGCGGAGCAGTGCTCCTCAGGTCGCTGACTTTACCTATATCAAGACTAAAACAGGCTAGGTTTACACCGCCTTTGTCATTGATGTGTTTAAACGGGTCATCGTCGGTTGGAAAGTATCCAATCGCATGGATACCCAACTGGTACTTGATGCGTTAAATCAAGCACTGGATGCTAGGCATAGACCAAAAAATGTGATTCACCATAGCGATAAGGGTAGCCAGTATCTATCCATCAAATACAGTGAACGGCTCAAACAGCCAGGGCTTGCCGCATCTGTTGGTACGACTGGTGATTTCACTTCGGGCATAGCCCTACGTCTTGCACTCGGGCAAAGCAGTGCTTCGCTATTCCTCGCTCAGACAATGCTTTAGCCGAAAGCGTGAATGGGCTATATAAAACGGAGGTGATTGACTATTTTAAACCTGAATGGAATGGTGTGAATGATGTTGCATTGGCGACCCTTGATTGGGTACACTGGTACAACCATGAACGATTGCATTCTACCAATGGATATGTATCGCCTGAACGAGGATTAGCGAAGCACTGCTTTGCCCGAGTGCAAGACGGAGAGCTATGCTCGTAGTGGACGCGGAAAATATCTACTATTGTTCATTAATTCCGTCAGGCTATGCTGCCTGACTCAAGCAAACCTGTCTCCGATAAAACCAGGACGGTTCAATTTGTCTGAATAACAATGATTGAATATATTAAACTTTAGAAATTTTGCTAAATGTTTTTTACCCATATTTCACCTATCTGAAATTATGTTAAACAATACGCCCGTGATTTGTAGTAGCTTTTAAAACCAAAAAGAGTAATATGCCTATCAAAGCGGTATTACTCTTGATTTGCTAATAGTGTTAAGACTGCCACAGCTAAGCATGTTGCAACATATTCTCAGGAAATTTACGGACAAAGGTATTACGCACCTCATCGTAAAGAATATCATGCAATTGAGATAAATCAGATTGACTGGAAAACCCATCTAAACGAACCAACTCACGCTCTACCCAGACGCGTAGCGCCATAAAATTATCCAACCCCTGAGGCACCGTTAAAAAATAAGCAAGCCTTGTTCCCTCATTCACCTCAAACTCTAAGATAAGCTTATTGGCAATTAAATTTGCCTGCTCACGAATTAGCGCATTTCTTTTTTGCTTAAACAATAGCTGCTGTAACACCATTTTTTTCATTACTGTCTCCATACCTCATTGGCATATTAACTATCTATTGAAATAATTGAATATGGCAACTACAATTTTTATGAGATAATACCTACTCCCTTTAGAATAAATATTCGCCAACAAATACTTTGTAGTTACCAGTAAGTACATGCTATCGTAAAAAGTAGTTGCTGGCAAATACTTTTTACTTACCAGTAAGGAAATTTTGTGATCTTATGTAATTTACCTGTGCTGTTAGCTGAACGACGTATGAAAGTTGCTGATCTGATAAGAGCAACTGATATCAGTAAATCAACCTTACATCGCCTCTATAATGGCGATACCACCCGTATTGAATTTGATACGTTGAGTAAGTTATGTGAGGCGCTGGGAGTTGAAGCTGGCGATATCCTTAAATATGCGCCTGATGATGACAATGCCAACAAAGCTTAAGGAGTAATATTTAAATTAGTATTGCGTGAACTGTAAGTGTAATTGACTAGTTAGTTGGCTGATATACGGAAAAATTTCGTGTTCACTGAATTTTCGAATAATTCGATGCACTATCTTTCACAAGTATTTGATTTTTAGTTATTTTATTTTAAAGCAATTATACGATTTTCTTAGCATAACGGAAAAATTCCGTGCTAGGGTATTTAGTCGATTTTGCTTAATACAATGGGCGGTGTTAAATACCATTTACCCTTAAAAAGCTCTATTCAAAGTATACGTTATTATTGGTTAGAGTTAATGCTAGTCTGACTATTCATCAATTTCACCAAATCATCATCTGCAAAAAAATAAGCTGGTGATACCTGTAGCACTTGGGCAATTCGTTCAAGTGTTAATAAATCCGGTAAGTGCACCCCTTTTTCATAACGATTGATACGCGTGCTGGCTACAAATTCGTCCAAACCAATTAAAATGCCTAATTTTTCTTGTGTCAGTTGTTTTGCTTTTCTAGCTTCTTTAAATCGCTTTGAAAATAATTGTTGTAAACCCATAACTTTATCCCACCACTAAAGCTACGAATTTCGTATATTTGCGTTGATTTTTTACTACGAATAACGTAGTATTTTTTAAAATACTCGTTTATCCGGCATCCGTTGACAAAATGCGATTGTCAATCATCAAAGATTGCGCCAATTTTTAGGATTATCATGACCATCCAATTAATTCCTGCCTTCGATAATAATCCGCCTAAGTTTCATCGACTACCTAAACCTGGTAAAGGTTTTAAACGCTACGTTAAAGTTATGGGCATTATTAGTTTAATTTTAGCTTTTATTAATGGGTTAAGTGTCCCAAGTCATTTTTTCACTGCCTTTATGAAAGGGTTGGGTATTATGCTACTGCTCCAGCTTCCTGTCATATGGGTGGTTGCCACCATTTTTAAGGCCAGAGTGGCAGCTACCAATGGCTTAGTGGTCACAACCAATCTACCAATCCATGAGTATTATAAACAAGCTTTTATTCAGCAAGGCTATCAAGTCGATTTTGAAAGTGAAGGCGTTGTGATCGACGCTGCGCGTCGCAAAATAGGTTTTACCCAATCCACCACGGGCATTGATCCAAAAACCCGACTGGTAAACAATATGCTTGTCTGTGATTTTCATGATGTACAGCGTTGGTACGTCTCAAATATCCAGCATAAAACCAAGTTCTCTGGCGGTGTTTCTGCTGCTCATAATAGTGCCACTGGGATTACCACGGTTTATCAATCACCTGGGTATGAGCGCGTCGATTTATCTTCGTTTCGTATTGTGGTTGAAATCAATTACCCACCCTTTCCAATACAGGACTTTCGCGCTAAAAATCAATTTGATGCGGATCAATGGGTTGCAAGATTATCGAGTTTGATTAATAATTAATAAGATTAAACAATTTTTTACTATTAAACACCATTTGAGGTCGCTATGAAGGCTTTTTTACCCACTGCCCTATTTATCAACCTATCTGTAGCTACTTTGATGCTAGTGGGCTTAACTAGCGCTGCCAACGCCGCTCAGAAGGTGCAAGGCTTTAGTGTAGAGAATTGTCGACCGCTGAATGATAAAGCCATTATGATAGATTTCTGCAGTCCACAAGCCATCGGGCTGTATAAACAGCAGTTGTCTAAGCCGATTAACTTTAATCGTAATTATGTATTATTTCCCATTGATGTACCTAAGTCAGTTAAAGGCTGGGGGAAAGTCACAAATTATGCCGCATTAAATCCTAAAACCAAGCAAGTGATTCCTATGAGTTTTGCTTTCTTCGCTGATCAAGGGTATGCCAGACTAAATTTTTCTAAAAATGCTAATAAGGTGTGTACGATGGATCATAACACCGCATTAATGGGCGATGGCGAGAATGCAGGCACCTATACCCCTGCGTCAGATGGCAATGTTAATTATTGTGTGGCGATGATTGATAATCAGTTTTTCTCCACCACGGTTGATTTTATGCCTTAAGCTATTTGTAACTATAAACAATATTAAGGTGATGATTTCTTAATTTATTTATGCTTGGTGTTTTAAGCCTGGTTTTAATAAACGGATTTTGTAGAAGGAAATTCTACTATGAATATAAAAATTGCAGTTTGCGTAGCTAGTTTATTTTTATCATCACTGAGCATAGCAAAGACATATGATTGGACGCCTTATCTAAAAGGGATACAAGATAACTGCGAAACCCCTGATTTAGATAAGTCAATTCCCACGAATCTAAAACCCTCTGTGATTAAAATGGAAAACCATCGTAAACTTGATGATGGGACATATGTGGGTAAAAAGGTATTTACGTTAAAAAATGCGATTTTATTTGGTTATCCTTTGACCAAAATATTAATGGATTCTAATGGGTATCAAGGTGAAACGCTGTTTTACTTCGCTGATACTAAATTTATGGCTCTTCGTAATCAATTCTATGCTGATACCAATAAAGGCAAATTATACGCCTCTGAAAAACGTAAAATCCTAGATCCTGATAGTATTGCTGGTGAACACTCCGCCAATGGCATTGGCTATAGCAGTGGAAGCGTAGGGCTTAATTTTAATGAAAAAACTAAGAGCATATCTTGTGGTTGGTCGGCAGGCTAAATTTTTTATAAAAAAATCATAAAGCTTTAATTCAAACACCTTTCTCAATTGGAAGATAAAACCATGAAAAAATTACGTACAATGACAGGGTTGATTTTAAGTTGTTTATCAATACCAAGTTTTGCGGACTGTGTTTCAAGCATTGATAACGATTATTTGGACAGAAAAATGCAATTTGCGACTGGTTATGAAGCAGCAATCATCCTAAATTGTAAGAAACCAACTCGGGCTTATGATAAAGCTGTGTGTAGCAATTCAAAATTAAAATCACTAGATGCGGTATCTGTTCAGAGTATAGTTGCAGATTTAGCGAATCAACAAAAATGGGACTTAGACGATGACCAAATTAAGTCTTACGCACAAAAGGAGTATCAATATCGCTATAAAAAAGCAGGCAAAACCCCAGAAAGTATTTGTAAGTTCTTATTAAAAGAACTTAAAGAAACGCAAGGTGGTTAGATTATTAACTTTGGTCACTTTAATTCAATAAATGCGAGGTTTTTCCTGAAAGTGCGTAACTGCTTATAATCCTCCTGACAGTAAAATAGGCAATGACAGATAAACCAACTAGTCACCCAAATCAAAAGCATGGACGAGTTCAAAGCCAACTTAAAATATTTAAACAAATAAAGCTATTTAAGCAATATTTCCTAATAATGAAGTTCAAGTATATGTGATTTATCAAACCTGCAGTAGCATTCACTATGTCGGAAGTCGTGACCAGAAAGTCTTTATACGGTGCTTAAAGCCTGTCTATAATGCAGTGAATAAGGACTAGGCTGAACTGGCTTTAGATAAAATTGATAGAATATGGGGCATTAAATACACTGCTGTGATTGCTTCTTAGCGAGACAAATGGCATTTGCTAAGTGCCTATTTTAAATACCCTGCGGTAGTCAGAAAAACCACTTATACCATCAATACTATTGCATCATTAAATGCTAGTTTAGGAAAAGTTAGAGATCGCCAAATTGAAACGATCTCTATAAATCATACAACTTAGGATAATTATCTCGGTTTTGGTCGAGATGGTATGACTACTTTTTCAGGCTCTTTTTTAGCTAGACCTTGATTTTTATCAGAGAGTGGAATTTCAGGTTTCGGTTGAAGTTTAGGCTGTTTCAATGCTAATTTATCAACCTCTAGGTCAGGCACTAATTCATTTTCTAATCGGTGATTTAAAACTGAATTTGGTTCCACATTAAGCGTTTTATTACTATCTAGCTGATTTTTTGCTTGCTCTTTTAACGCTTTTTGCTGTTTTTCTAATTCAATGGCTTTTTTCTTTAGTTCATATTTTTCAATAATTGATTCAAGCGTTCGATTAATTTCTCCTGCTTGGTCACTGTAGCAACTAAGCTTGCTATTTGTTGCTGTTGTTCGTCGTTTGCTGTCTTGAATTCTTGATTCGACGAGATTAGCGTTTGAGTAAGCTTCGTCAGTTCTTCGTTTTGCTTGGTCAGTAGCTGATTCTGCTCGTCTAACTTTGAAATAATTGCGTTTTCTCCCTCCGATAATCCCTCCAATTCTTTGGTAAAAAGCGTAGAGAGGTTGGTAAATTTGGTGTGTAATTCGCTGTACAGTTTCTCTGAGCGTTTCAGAAATAATTTGTAGAGCTGAGCGTCGTTTTGGTTGTTCATTTATTTGCCTTTTTGTAGTTGCTTGAATGTTATTATTAAATTGATCACGATGATCACCATCAAGATTAGTAAACAAATTGACTTGATTGCGTTGTTTTGAAAGCCTACTGTCACCCCCAGGATAAGTGTGATTATCAAAGTAGTATTGGAAAGTGAAAGTACTAAAACCAACTGATTTAATGACGATTTTTGGCGCAAAGTTGACGAATTTTGCTGTGCTAGAGTCTTGATTAAATCGGTATATTGTTGATTGCTTTGGTGGGTTAAATGGTTCTCTAATTGGCTTATTTTTGTCTGAGTATTCATCTCGAGCTGTTGATAAGATTGGATCATTGTCTGCTCGAGCTGTGCTTGTTGCGTCAGTAGCCTTTGTATTTCGATTATTATTTCGCTCTGCTCGTTTAAGGAAGGGTTTTTGTTTAGGTTTATCATTTCCAGATGATTCAGTTTCTGAAATAATAGCTCGAATTGGCTCACCAATTTGTTGCAGTTGTTGATCATCAATTGAGCTTGTTGCATATGATTCTCTGAAGCGTTTGCGAAGTCGTTCAGCACGTTTTGTAAGTTCTGTTTCATATGTTCTTCTCGCTCGCTTAGCTCGTTCTCTTTTTGCGTAATATTCATTTCGCGGATCTGCATCTCGTTGTGCTTGATGCTCTGAAATAAATCGTTCGCGTTCAAACTCTTTTTCATAAATAAATCCTTTTAAAGGAATACTATTGGCAGCCGTCTCGTCATACGGATTTTTGATATTAATCTGATTACGGTCACGCTTTAGCGGCACAATCTCTAAGCCTAAATTTTTAATTGCTTGTTTAATTTGCTCATGATTTAAAATGCTACCATCGGTAATTTTTTGCTGTAAATGCTCAGAAATCTGTTGCTGCAATACGCGATTAGTAAGCGGTTGTTTTCGATCAATCACGAAGGCTTGTCGTCGTTTTGGGTCATTTGGATCACTCAATCCATATCTAAAATTTGTCCAGTCCTTCCAAGCGTCAATACGTTTATTATCAATATTTGTGTAATACACCGTCAGTGCATTACCTGAGATTAAATCAACGTTAGCATAGACAAAGTTGAGTTCTAAGCGCACCTTTTTTGTAGTTGGATCAACTTTATCGGTGTGTCGCACCCAGTAGCCAGAAAAGTGATTTTTAGACATTTCTGGAAATAATGCATTTTCAAATGATTGCATGATTTCATGCTGTTCTTCTTCTGTCATCTTCGCAGATTCTTCACTGTCAAATGATAAACAGCCTGCTGTATAAATTTGTCCTTGTGATTCATAACTATTTATCACTTCCGTTGTAATGTCAGCATTACCCCGCAGTAAAACGGCAGTACCATTCGCTACTCTTTCTGGGCTTAATAAGTAATTTTTAGCCCCATCTCCACCCAGTGAATGATGCTTTTTAACATGACCTCGATCGAAGAATTTAACTAACATAGCTGGTTATTATTTTGATTAGTAGTGGGATTTTTTGATGCGATTAATTGATGGCTAATTTGCTGTGCTTCACCATAAATTTTATAAAGTAGTTCGTTCATTTCTTGCACATCAACAATCAATTGTAAGTAGTCCACAGTGACAAAACGTTGCTGATCGATATGTAGCAAATGCACCAACTGATTTAAGTTATTACAAGCCCCCGCAAATAATCGAATAAACTGTTTATCCAATCTTGCCGGAGTACGTTTGAGGACGGGATCTTCGAGCGATAAAGCATACTCTCGCATATAAGCGGCAACTGTCATCCCACGTTTTTTTGCTTTATTTTTTAAGTGATAAAGCTCACTATCACTTAAACGGATTTTGATCGACTGGGGTCTAATACGGCTAATTTTGTTAAATGTTAAGGTTTTATAATTAAGCTGTTTACCTGTGTCATCAGTAGGCAAATGATAAGGTTTTGGGACGTTTAATAATTTAATTAAACGGTTTTTTATCACAAACGTTTTGGCTTTTTTGAGTCGATATTTTCTTGCCGGAATAAAGACTAAGCTACTAAGCTGCGTCCCTCGATAGCTCGGATAAAAACTTGGTACTTTGAAAGCAAGCGGGATAGATTGGCGTCGGCGTTTTGTCATCATCGTAAAACTTTTAATGGTTTTTCTGCCTTTTTCCGCGAGGCTTTTATCGCGCAAAAAGGTACGGCCGAGTCAATTTGCGTAGCAAATTGACTCGGAAGGGGGTTGAGGGGGTTTACCCATCACAAGAAATGACGAATACGAAACGAAGTGGGGGTATTTGTCTTTGCTTGCTTTTTTATCATTTTTAGCCCTTTTTTCTACTATACCTATTTTTATCCTGTTACACAACCCGCTAAATTTATAAACTAATGTAAGTAAAATTTGCTGTATACCTACTTTTCTATAGCAAATTTAATGATTTTTATTAACGCTATGCTATGCTAGAGTTTTCTCAGCAATTTTCCAGAAGGCGTTATGAGTTATTTAAAACAGACAGAAATTTTAAAAATAGTCAGAGCCTGTGGTAGTTTAAAATCGCAAGCAGCTGCCAATGTTTTTAAAGCCATCGATGATGGGAACTTTGTATCTAAAAATATGATTAATTGTTCAATAAATCATTTTTTAGATCTACCCAATCATGCAAATTCTATACTTTATCCTAATGTTGATTTAAACAATGAATCTTTATTAAAACTTCAGGGAAATTTAAATAGTTACCGCGCACAAAAGCTTTATAAATTATTTTTTAATCGAGAAATTGATAAAAAGAAATTACTGGTTTTAAGCAAACCTAAAAACTATCACTATGAGCTCACAGTTAAAGAAGTCGTTGAGTATTTCACTCAAAATCTTGTGACTTTTAAAAAGTTGCTGGTATTGGAATATCACAATTTAAAAGTTGCCAGCAATTTAGGTTTAAAAGGGTTATATTTTGATATCCGCTATTTTAGGGGAATACTGCTTAACCTTAACGAAATCGATGAAGATACGGATATTTTCGAGACACATCCAGAGAAATTTGGTAGTAGGATACTTCAGGTTGGTTTTATGGATATCAACTGAATGGGCTATGTTAAAAAAGATGTTAGGGACTTAATTGACTTTCTTATTTTAAGAAATGATGAGAATTAGCCACAAGTTTTAAATACCTTATTGCTGCTATTTTAGTGAATTTTTAGTTGTAATATAGCTATAAGGGCTATCTTGGCTATAAGATGCCAATGTTGAGCATGTAAATCTTTATGATTAGACGGCTGATTAAATGTTGATGTTCGAATAAAAAATTAATTTTTAACCTTTTTCATTCTTTATATTGGGCAAGACGCTATCACCAAAAATAAATCTTTTAAGCTGTTAAAAGATTCACTTTATCTAAATAACGGCTATGTATAATTGTCACTATTTATACAAATTATATTTTTGATTAAAGGGTTATTTTCAACCATATTTTCTTTATGCTTTAAATATTTTAAAACCTATTTTTTTCATTGTTAGACAATAAGCCCGCGACCCTCCTGTCTATTGCAGCCTCATATGAAATGAGATAATTTCGATTTTAAGTAGGTACTATCTTGCATTTTTAAGTTGGTGCTACATGGAATGGGGTAAATAATATTGCTCTAGCAACCCTTGATTAGATACACTGGTATAATCATGAACAATTGCATTTTACTAATGGATATGTGTCGCCTGTTAAGGCTTAACACATCTACTGTTATTCATTAATTCGGTCAGACTATGCTGCCTGACTCAAATAATCCTACCTTCGACAATCTTAGGACGGGTAATTTTAAAAGGGACAGTCGTCATCTTTTAAATCTTGACTACAATTTTGCATATTTCGTTGATTAGCTGAGTAAATAAATTTATGACAGTCATCACAAATAAAGTTAAAAACTTGATGCTGATAAATATAGCTTTGCTCATAAATCTGTTTTGCGATTTTACAATAGCTACAACAGATATTGGCGTCAAATGCTCTCACTTTTTGCACAATCTCAGTAAGTTTATCAATATCTATTTGATAATAATTGCAAAGATATTTTATATGCGCCAATCGATCAATAAACTGATCAAGTGATGTCTCGAAATAATCTTTGCAAACCGTGAATTCAAACTCAGTAATGTTGTTTTGTTTCAAATAAAAAATAGTCATTTAATGGCCCTTAGTTGTACATTTCCTGTTGATATTTTTTAGTAATTAGCGCTAAAAAATTCTTCTTTAGCATTTGATAACTATCATCAAAATCACCGCAATTGAAAGCGCAGCAATTGTCTTTGACCCAATCTCTAACTGCTGTATAGTTGTCGCATTTTCGATATAACCCTAAATGAAAATATAGGTTATCGCCATATTGGATATTCAACTCATGAATCAGTTGTCGAGCTAATGCATCAGTTTGTCTTTTGATTTCTTGTTTGACAGTTAGGTGGCTTATCACTTGTGTCATGGTCGGTTGAATCATGCTCTTCTCCTAAATTGACTGATTTGAAATTTAATATAGAACTATGTGATAATATTTTTAGGAATTTTTTATTAAAATATTGAATAAAGTTCCTAATTTAGGAACTATGTTAATATTGTTTTATTCCTAAATCAAGTATTTATTTTCATTTTTAGGGAATTTTTTGTGATCAAAATCAATTTGCCTGTTTTACTGGCCGAACGTGGTATTAAAGTTGCTGATGTGGATCGACAGATTGATATTAGTCGCTCTACTCTATATCGAATGTACAATAATGATGTGATTAAAGTGGATTTAGATGCCTTAGATAAGCTATGTAAATTGCTTAATTGCACGCCTGGCGACCTCATTCTTTATGAAGATGATGACCAAACCGATGCCGTAAAAAAAGAGCCAACTAATTAGTTGGCTCTTTGCTGTATAGCTAAAAAAGGTTATAAAATATTTTTTCTAATAATCCCAATGATGACTTTTCACCATTCCCTTCCACACCGTCACACAAGCTAAAGCATCGGGTTTAGCACGGTGCGCATTGATATGTTCTATCCCAAAATGCAAACAAGCCTTGCTTAGGCTAAAATAACGATTGGCTTTAAAATACGGTGAGTATTGCCCGATAAAATCAGCAAACTGCTTACATAAACATTTGACATCCACTTGCTGCAAGCAAAGTTTATGCCCCGATTGACGCATCATACGCACATCGAAACTCGCGTTATAGGCATATAAGGTGCGTCCTTTGAGTAATTGCACAATCGCCGGTTGAATATCAATAAAGGTAGGTTTACCTATCAGCTTATGTGGATAAATACCATGCACCTTCAATGCGCCTAGGCTAGACGGTCTATCGGTATAAATCAGCGTATCGATAATCACATGTCGATCACTATCACAAAACGCAATTTCGATGATTTGATCATTCCTGCCGCCACCGGTGGTTTCAGTATCAAAGAATAAGGGTTTGCTGGTATCGTACTGTTGGTTGTACTGGACAACTTGGTTAAAGATGGCATCGATTTGAGATTGCGTATCTGCTGTCATTGGGGTTGAAGTCATTAAATTAATCAATCATGGGTGTAAGTCAGTCATATAAACGCTACCCTAGCCATTAAACAAATCCATTTGCGCCGTTTTAAGCGTTTTTTTCGGCTTTGGCCGATGTTCTGCTACATACCCATCACCCATCGGTTTAAGTAGCTCAAACGCGTCCTCATGATGCATATTGAGCCAATCCTGGCGATGCTCAGGTTCAATCACCACAATCGAGCGTTTTTCATCTTCAGGCTTGTAAAATTGTGACATGAAAGGATGATTATCGGCATTGATGGTCAGCATGGTCA
Organism: Moraxella sp. DOX410; assembly: GCF_032248735.1. Taxonomy (NCBI): domain Bacteria; kingdom Pseudomonadati; phylum Pseudomonadota; class Gammaproteobacteria; order Moraxellales; family Moraxellaceae; genus Moraxella; species Moraxella sp. DOX410. Next base: position 46,326 of record NZ_CP135141.1, read on the forward strand.
TGAAGCGAATGATTTGCTCCCCTATCTTAACAATTTCATATAAAGCGGCTACGGTAAACGGCTCATTATCTTCACGGTGAATGCCATAGCGATGTGCTTTACCGTTAATGTATTTAGGCTAATAGATAGTTTGTACCGGAATTAACGCAAACTGATTGTTGTACCAAGCATGTTTAAAACTCGGTTTATCCATCACCGTTTCTAAGGGCATCATAAGTGTGCTTGGCAATATCGGTATCTTAGGCCCATTTAGGCACCATTCCAAACATGGCTGAGTGCCACTCGGCAAGATCACCTCTCGTATTTGATAAGAGGTTAGCAAATAGCAAGGGGGGTTCATAGCCTGAGTAAATATCCTGTTTGACGGCAAAGCTGAGCTGTTGATTGGTAAATAACGGCGCTTGCGTAGCGCTAATGGGTTGAAAGTTGGCACACATCAGGGTTTCTCTTTTAACATGGATTTATTAACAGCCGTTAGCAAACTCGCACTAATGCACTTTGAGTAGATCTGATAGCTTGGTGGTATAGCTGGGGCTTAAAAACTCTCGATTCATCTGCCAATCTTGCTGCTTGGCTATTCTACTTACAGGAATTTCAACGTTTAAATATATAAAATTTTAAAAACGAAAAATTTCTTTTTTAGGTTTTTATAGTTTTTAAAGGTTTATAGACCATCTGTATGCCTGATGTAGCCCGGTTTTGGAGGACATAAATAGGACGGATTGACTACTTTAATGGGACGGATTGACTACTTTAATGGGACGGATTGACTACTTTAATGGGACGGATTGACTACTTTAATGGGACTATGATATTTTGTGTCCTATTAATTATTGGAATTTTGCCATGAGTAATGATCTAATTGTGAAATCTAATGTAGTTATTACTGCCAGTTATCACTTAACTGCAAATGAACAACGCTTGATTCTTTCTGCAATTTCTCAAATACCTAAAGGTGTGGAAGTTCAAGATGAAGAGGTTTATACCGTCGAAGTCAGCGATTTTATTGAAATGGGTGTGCATCCTAAAACTGCATATAGAGAAATGCGTGAAGCGGCTGAACGTTTGTATGAACGTTCTATTGTATTAAAAGTAGGTGACGATGTACTAAAAACTCGCTGGGTACAGGATATGGGAGTTGGAACTGGCGAAGGTATGATTAAACTTGCTCAAAGTTTAGGATTACAACCAACTAAAATGCCTAATAATCAGCATTTTGTGGTTCTCAGATTTAGTAAATCAATTTTGCCCTATTTGAGCAATTTATCAGCTAATTTTACCCAATATTTAAAACAAGATATTGCAGGGCTTAGTAGCTCGTATAGTATTAGATTCTTTGAATTACTCATGCAATTTAAAGATACAGGGTTTCGAAAAATCACAATTGAAGATTTAAGAGAGTTTCTTGATCTTGGTGACAAATACCCTGCAACCAAAGATTTGAAAGTACGAGTTATTGAAACTGCAGTCAATGAAATTAATGAAAAAACTAAAATTAATGTTGAATATAAACTTGTAAAAACGGGAAAAAAATTCACTCATCTTGAGCTAAAATTCAAATTAAAAGCTCAAGCTAAAAAAACTGCGCAACCTGTTGGTAAGACAATTGATATGTTTGAGTCAGAGAAAAAAAATCCTCTAGCACTATCATGGCAAATAAAAGGACTATCAGATGGTCAAATTAATAAATTGGCCAAATTTAAAAAGGAGTTTCTAGATGCTAATAGTAGTTTACTCGCAAGCAATGATAGTAGAAGTTATGATGAAGTTTTTAATAGTTGGCGTGTCTTACTAAAAGACCCTACTAGTGTTAAAAAATTTAAAAATATTCAAGAAATATTAGAAAGAAGTTGGTAGAAATACGTCCTATTTAATCATATAATTTATTACATAAGTTAATGCTAATGAGTAACTTGCGTAAGTAATTTCATTAAATAATATTACATCTATGTGAAAAATTAATTTAAATCAATAAATTATATATGATAAAATTTTGAATAAATTAATTAACTTACGTAACTTAAATCTGTTAAAATTGTTATGTAACTTTAATAACTTAGATAAAAGGTGTAACTTATGATAATCTTAATTGGCGGTGAAAAAGGTGGTTCAGGCAAGAGCTGCTTAGCTCAAAATATTGCAGTTTATTTGCAGAATAGAAATCGAGACATCTTATTGTTAGATGCTGACCCGCAGGGTACAACGACTGACTGGGTAAAAGAGCGGGAGCAAAACCAAATTTCTAAAACACTCCCATCAGTGCAATGCTCAGGTAATATTAGACAGACACTAATTGATTTGTCAAAGCGTTATCAAGATATTGTCATTGATGCAGGTGGTCAAGATTCTGAAGCCTTACGTTCTGCTATGACTGTTGCAACCCATATGTTGTTGCCTTTTAGACCTAAACGTCGGGATTTAAAAACACTGGCACACATGGAAAATCTGGTGAAAATGGCAAAAGCCATCAATCCTAATTTAAAAGCAAAAGCCGTCATGACACAATGTCCAACTTTGCCCAGTCAATTCCAGCGTATCACCGATGCTAAAGATGCTTGTGAATCCTTTAATATTCCAGCTCTTCAAAATTTCACCAGTAATCGTAATATTTATGATGACGCTGATGAAAATGGATTTACAGTATTTGAAGCCAAAGGTGATACAGATGGCAAGGCTAGCGCAGAAATTGTAGCGATTGCCGAAGAGTTTTTAGGAGAAGTATAATGGGTTTAAGTGATTTAAAGAAAAAAGGTTATAATGCTGATATCTCTGTCGATAGTTTTATTGGTGGGGCGAATACCCATTCGCTACAAAAAGAATCGAAGGCTAAATATATTCGCCAAACTTTTTCACTTACCCAAGAAGTGAGTGATCAAATCGATGAATTACTTGTAAAAAGTAGGGTCGCTCGTGCTAATCGTTCGATAATTGTCAAAACAGCGATTCAGCAGCTAAGCTTTCTTTCAGAAGAACAATTAAATTTAGCAGTTCTCGCAACAAAAAATGAAGAAAGTTAAATAACTTAAGTAAGTTATATCTTTTAGTAAATGTTATAACTTACTTTTTGTGCATAACTTACATAAGTTACTCTTGGGAAATAAGTTTATTAAGTTATTGAAATTATCTTGTGATTCTTAGTGGGGATCTAATAAATGGTAAAAAAACAATTTCCTATCGGCATCCAAAATTTAGCCGAACTAAGACAAGGTAACTATTATTACGTCGATAAAACGGCCAAAATCATTGAACTAATTAATACTAGTAAATATATTTTTTTATCAAGACCTAGACGGTTTGGCAAAAGCCTGACCCTTGATACTATTGCTGAAATATTTGCAGGTAACAAGGCGCTATTCACTGGATTATATGCTGAACATCACTGGCAATGGGAGCAATCCTATCCTGTTATTCGCATTAGCTTTGATGGCGGTATAGAAGGTTACGATGACTTATCTCTTGCTTTATCGGACATTTTAACGGCTTTAGAAGAAAGATGGCGTATTACTAATAGCTTAAAAACGATTAGTGGTAGGTTTCAAGCACTCATTCAGCATTGCCATGAAACAACAGGGCAAAAAGTTGTCATATTGATAGATGAATACGATAAGCCGATTTTAGACAGTTTGCAGAATTCAGAAAAATCTATTATTGTCCGTAATCAATTAAGGGATTTTTATTCCGTTATTAAAGGTCAAGATGCCCATATACAATTTGCCATGCTCACAGGCGTTTCTAAATTTAGTAAAATCAATCTATTTTCAGGTTTAAATAATCTATACGATGTTACCTTAGATGAAAGATTCTCAGCGCTTTGTGGTTACACCCAATCTGAGCTTGAAAACGTATTCGCTGTAGAATTAGATAAAGTGGATCTTGAAGAGTTAAAAAAATGGTATAACGGCTATAATTGGACAGGTGAAGCAGTCTATAACCCCTTTGACGTCTTACTGTTTTTAAGTAACCCACAAAAGCTCTATAAAAACTACTGGGTAGAAACAGGTAATGCAACCTTCTTAATGGATAAGCTATTAAATGAAAACATCCATATCCATCAACTAATTGGTAGACTTATTGATAGTCAAAACCTATCACAATTTGAAATAAGCGATATCAGTATCATCGCCTTACTATTTCAAACGGGTTATCTCACCATTGATAAAATGCTGTTAAAACCCAGTGTACGTTATACCCTAAAATTTCCCAACATTGAAGTACAACAAAGCTTATCGGAATCACTGCTATTAAAATACATCGCCCATGCCAAAGATGATATGTTACTCAAACAAAGTGAACTTTACGAAGCGATTGTTCAGCATAATCTTGATGGCATTGAAAGCATCATCCAAGCATTTTTTAGTAGCATTCCCCATAACTGGCACAGAAATAATCCGATTGCCAATTACGAAGGCTATTGGGCCAGCGTCTTCTACGCACTGTTTGCCAGTTTAGGCTTTCAAACCATCACAGAAGACGCAACAAGTCTTGGTAACATCGACATGACACTCATCATTGGAGACCACGTTTACATTTTTGAATTTAAAGTCGTGAATGGTAAAAACGCTCAACCACAAGGAACCGCCTTAGCTCAAATACAACAGAAGCGTTATGCTGACAAATACACAACACCCAGTCGTATCATTCATCAGATAGGTATAGAATTTCATAGAGAAACGCATACGGTAATATTTGATAGAAGAGAAGGGTAAACTAAATGTACTTAGCCTAAGCCAAAAATTTTACATCATCTAGACTATGTTAATTGTAGCGATTCTCATTGAAAATCCATTACCGTCTATCAAATCATGGAATTAATGCATAAATTCTGTTAGTTATTACACCATTATAAATTTACTTGATAATCACGAAAACCTATTGTTTTTCGTGAGTTTGTAAATCAGCGCCAATTCGGCGCCTTTTTATTCCATTTATTTCACGATAAAGCCAAATAAATCTAAATATGATAAGATGGGGTAATTATCTTTTATCGTGAGAATTTCATCATGAGTTTAATCGGTTATGCTCGAGTATCCACATCGGAAGGGAAACAACTCCTTAACCGTCAAGTTGATGCGTTAAAAGAAATCGGCTGTGAGCGAATTTTTGAAGACAAAGCATCAGGCAGTAATTCTCAACGTAAGGGTCTGGATGATTGTCTCAACTATTTGAGAAAAGGCGATGTGTTGGTTGTTTTGGATTTGGATAGGTTAGGGCGGTTAGCTAGTGATCTTATAAAGTTGATTGATGAACTGGCTGAGAAAGACATTGGCTTTAAAGCCATTAACTCACCAATGGATACAACCACCCCTGCAGGTCGAGCGTTTTTACAAATTCAAGCGGCGTTTGCAGAGATGGAGCGTAATATTATCCGCCAGCGGGTGAAAGAGGGGATTGCGGCTGCTCGGGCTCGTGGTCGTAAAGGTGGTCGACCTAGAATCATGACGGCTGAGAAACTTAAATATGCCCAACATCTGATGGCTGATCAAACCAAAAGCATTCCAGCGATTTGTAAAGAATTGGGCGATATTCCCAGTAGTACGCTGTATCACTATGTGACGGCGAAAGGGGAGTTGAAGAAAGCTGGAGTGGATTTGTTAGCACATGAATAATTATCAGTAAGCATGAGCAATTTATCTTGACGACTGGGCATCTTATTGTTATTTTTTACAAAAATGTATTTACAATACTAAATAGATTGATTTAAATTAGGCTTAAATGAATTTTTCTTGGGATTAGAATAAGGCTGCCAGTAACTTTGAAAAACATAGTATTAGCTTTGAAGAAGCCATGCTCGTATTTGCTGACCCGTTTCTTTTGATGAATCAAGATAGAATCGAAAATGGTGAAATGCGATGGCAGAGTATAGGAGAAATTGAAGGCATTGCTGTTATTCTGGTTGCCCATACTTGGCATGATAAGGACGGTGAGGAGTATATCCGTATTATCTCAGCCCGTCCTGCAGATAAAAGGGAAAAGAAACATTATGAGCAAAATCGTTACTCGAAGTATTGATTTAAGCAATCCACCTAAATTAACTGACGAAGCAAAAGCTCGTCTTGCTAAACTAAATGAGGCAGAGATTGACTATTCTGATATCCCACCATTAAAGGATGATTTTTGGGCGAACGCTGTTAGCAATCCGCTGTATAAGCCAACCAAACAAATCGCCACGGTACGCATAGACAGTGACGTATTGCTATGGCTCAAGTCTCAAGGCAAGGGTTATCAAACTCGGATGAATGCTATTTTAAGACAGGCGATGTTGACTGAGTTGGCAGAAACGCATTAGTCGCCTATGATATCAGCTAACCCAAGTTTTTACTTTAAAGCTAGATTTGTGGGTTTGTTAGACGCTGTTTGATATACGGGTTAATATACGAAAACAGGGGCGATTTGCCCCTGTTTTTTTGCCCAAAATGGAGTGTCTAAAAAACCAGAGTTTTTTAGACACCTTGACCTTTATCAATTTTAAAAATACTCGACTAAATTCCTTAACGTACTATTTTCTCCGAATTCTGGGGTAACCCCTAACATAGGTATTAATTCTGCAAATGGAATGTATCTTGTTAGAACTGCATTTATATTTATTTGTTCATGCACCTCGATACTTATTTCTAATATGCAGGCTGCTTACCCCAATCATAAATACCGCGTTTGTAAGCATAAATCAGCATGATTAAGCCGGCGATAATCATCGGCGCGCTTAAGATTTGCCCTTTGGTCATCCAACCTAATAATATGAATCCTTGGTCAGCATCTGGCTGGCGGAAGAATTCAATGATAAAGCGGCTGATGCCATAGCCTAGTAAGAATACAGCGGAGGCGGCCATACGTGGACGTGGTTTTGATGAATACCACCATAAGAATATAAATAGCAGCAGACCTTCGGCAAAGGCTTCATATAGCTGTGATGGATGACGAGGCAATATGTATTGACCATTGACTTCAATCATCAATTCTTGCAATTGTGGATTGCTCTGTAATTGCTCCATATCAAACGCCGCGGCTTGCGGAAAGTAGGTCAGCCAGTTATAGCCACCGTCTGAGACGCGACCCCATAATTCGCCATTGATATAGTTGCCGATACGCCCAAACAGTAAGCCGGTTGGTACACAAGGAACGATAAAATCGAATACTTGAAAGGTAGTCTTTTTATATTTACGGGCAAAGAACCACATACCTAGCATGACGCCGATAAAGCCGCCGTGGAAAGACATACCGCCTTCCCAGACTTTTAATATATAGGCAGGGTTTTGGAGTAATTCACCGAACTGATAAAACAGCACATAGCCAATACGACCGCCTAAGATGACACCAAGCGCGCCATAAAAGACTAAGTCAGAGACCATGTCGGTGGTCCAATTGTCGCGTTTGGTACTGCGATACCAAGCCAAACCGTAAGCGGCAGCAAAGGCTAGCAAATACATTAGCCCATACCAGTGCACTTCCAATGGACCGAAGGAAAGCGCTACGGGATCATACTGAGGATGAATCATCATAAAGGCATCATAATTATTGGTAATAGAATGTATGAAATAGGCTTATATAAGAAATTTTTTGTCCAACAATTGAAAAGTACAACTATCGCAAGTCAGAATCTCATCTTATGGATAGAGAGACCTTCCAAGTAAACTCGCCTTCGATCTAATCTGAGCGGTTCATAGGCAGTATGAAGGTATTTACTACCTGGCAATCAACAACTTTACAGCAACCTCAAAAAGACACTCATCTTTGATAGTAATACTAACTTTGCCATTATGAGCATTGGCGATAGCTTGCACAATAGATAAGCCTAAGCCTGTTCCTGAATGCATCGTATTCGTTTTATCATGACGATAGAATCGCTCAAACAGTTTATCGGCTTCAATCTGATTTAATGGTTTGTCTAGACGGTTGGTCATAGTTATTCTTAACCAGAGCTGCTCTGGGGATTGAATATCGTCTTTTGGCGCATTAAGCGAGGTGCTTGAAGTGAGGACAGTAGCGGATATCATAATAGTGCTATTACTAGCCGCATAATAAATCGCATTTGACATCAGGTTGGCAAACAGCCGTTGCAATAAGCCTTTATCACCTAGTACTGTTTTAAAATCACCCGATTTTTCAAAGATTATCTCACGATCCTCAGCAATCATCTCATAATAATCTATAAGCTTTGTGATCAAGCTCTCTATATCGACATGACTGATTTGCGAATCACTCAGCTCTTTTTGAGTTTTTGCCAGTAATAACATATCGTTAATCATGGCGGATAACTGCTTTAACGTATCATGCTGATGATGCAATTGCTCAATGTATTCGTCGTTTTCTCTTGGCTTAGTTAACATGACTTGCGTTTGCGTACTCAGCGTCGCTATTGGCGTACGTAGCTCATGGGCGATATTGTCTGAAAACCGTGATAATGATTCAAAGTTACTTTCAAGCTTGACCATCATAGAATTATAAGACTCCGTTAGTGGACGTAATTCTAACGGCATATCGCCAACCACAATTCTTTCATCTAACCTTTGAAGATTAATGCCTTTCATCTTTTGTACGATAGTAGCTAGGGGAGCAAAACCCCAGTGTACACTTAGTGCTGCTACTGAAACCAATAATAAGGTAATGGCGATAAGTATCAAGCTCAGCTGGCGATTAAACTGGACAAGATATTGATGATGCACATCGATAGGTAGAGCAATAAATGCCAAAACCTCTTGATGTGTAACGATAATGGCTCGGTAATGCCTATTATTTATCTTGATCATAAACTGCTGATCGCGATAGTCCTGCAATAGTTGTAACAAGCTAAAATCTGCCGGTAGATCATTGATGAAATTACTGGGATTGCTGGACAATAAATTGCCGTTTTTGTCTGATATTAACGTTTTTAAATCATAGTCTAACCAAGAAGAATGTAGATGATTGGCATCAATTAGCGCTTGCGACTTTGACACTGTAAAAGGTTCTATGTGATCGTTAAAATTCACCATGCGTTTACGCAGGTTAAAAGCTGCATGGGTAATAATCTCTGAGTCCATTTGCTCAAAGTGCTCGTTAACAGAGCGCTGAACCCATATATAAATAACAACTTGAGAGATAACAACAAATATTGTCAGTAAAAAAACAGTACGCCATAACAAAGGCCAGCGTCGATTCTTAAATTTATCTCTCATTTTATTTTAGATCATCTTTGTTGGTGTCATCGTCGCCCATGCTACTGTCTGCTCCGACATTCAGTGGCTCTAATCGATAGCCCATACCGCGTACTGTGTGAATAAGCTTGGTGTCAAAACCATCATCGATTTTTATCCGTAGCCGTCTTATAGCCACGTCAATGACATTCGTATCACTCTCAAAGTTTATATCCCATACTTGCGAGGCGATCACAGTGCGCGGCAGTACCTCACCTTGACGTTCTAAGAAAAATTGTAATAAAGCAAATTCTTTAGCAGTCAATTTTATGTTGGTATCGCCTCTATATACAGTGCGTTTAGCAATATCCATTTTTAGGTCAGCCATATGTATGACAGAGCTTTTATAGTCTGATTGATTGGCACGCCGCAATAGGCTTTTTATTCGGACAATTAGCTCGGCAAAAGCAAAAGGTTTGGTCAGATAATCATCGCCACCAATTTCAATGCCCTTAATCCGATCGCTTAAATCATCTTTAGCGGTTAAAAATAAAACAGGCGTATGCTTTCCAGCAGCACGGTAGCGCTGTATCAGCTCAAAGCCGCTGACGTCAGGCAGCATCACATCCATCACCACCACACTAAAATCTTCAGTCATCAACGCATGATAGCCATCTAAACCTGTCATGTGATGATCCACGATGAAACCGGCCTCAGTTAAGCCTTTCTTAATATATTCTCCAAGGTTTTTCTCATCTTCTACTAACAGTACTTTCATCGTTGCTTACCTT
>NZ_CP135142.1:0-11278 GCF_032248735.1 Moraxella sp. DOX410
TTTGCTAAACCTAGTGACTATGTTTATCAGTTGTCATCCAAGGCGGTGTTTGAGGTGGCTTTTGAAAATCGTTTAGCTTTAAAGAAGTTAGTGATTGTGGAGCATCATAACTTGAAAATAATTCGGTTTCCTTATTTGCAGGGGCTGTATTATCGGCAAGAAAGTCGCTGTGGTGCAGACTTTGATGGGTTGACTGTGGATTCAGATGTATTTAAAGATGGGTTTTGCCATCAGTATTGAGATTGGAGGGTTATATGGTAGAGGTGGTTTTGACGGCTGATGATTTACGCTTGGCTGATGAGATGAACCATTTATATGGGGCTAAGGCTAAGGAAGATCTGTCAGATAACGAGGTAGAGTTTCTACGCTTGTTTATGGTTAAGAATCGTTCTGAGGCATGTGTACGCAAGCTAAAACTATTAATCAAGCTATATCGGCAGGAGAAGCGGTTTTTAACAGCCAAAGGTAAAACAGAAAATATGCTAAAGCGTGAGCGCAGCGGTTTTTAACAGCCAAAGGTAAAACAGAAAATATGCTAAAGCGTGAGCGTGATGCTAAACAGAAAAAACTAGATAAATTGGCGTTTGTGCTAGGCTATGGGGTATTTAATACAATCCAAGATGAAGCTAGTCGTTCTAGAGAAGATAAACGATTCAATAGTTTGCGTTCTATGTTAATCAAAATGTGTAGCTTTGGTCTAATTGATGAAAGAGATTGGAGTTTAGTACAAGATATTATCTTTGCTGGTGAAAAGAATGCTAAATCATGGCTAGAACTTTTAACCAAATCATTAGATCCAAAAAATGAAGAATTTATCCAGATTGAGAGATTTATTCAGGATTATCTAGAACGTTTCAGTAGTTAATTTGGCTATTTGCATTATATGGTTGAAATTAGTTGTGTGATTCATAGACATCATTTCAATATAATGGGTGTCTATGTGTGATTGAATAGCACGAACCGCCCATTTTTTTAATGGGAAGTGCATGCCATCCATGTTGATGACAGGGCGTTTTTTATCGATGAAGCGTTTTTATCCACTGATTCAGCCAATAATCTGCACTGAAATATCGCCCTCCACCCAGCACAACCAACGCGAGCAGCATAATCAAATAAGTTGCAGCAAATTCGATTCCATTATTCAATATGACGAATGAACCGCTCGATGTAAGCCAATCATAATTTCCATAGTTTTGTAAAATTTCGCGTGCCTTTTCTAATTTTTCTGTAGATGCCAAGACTTGTGCATTTGCAAAAGGAGCATGTGCATCTGCGATTGCTTGCCAACCATTTGGGAGATGTACCGTCAAAATCGCAACGAGCATCGTAATGATCAGTGGAATACTGATTAAACGGGTAAATAGTCCAAGCGCTAATAATATTGCGCCACCAAGTTCAGCTGAAGTTGCAAGAACAGCCATGAGGGTAGGGAAGGGCAAGCCTAAGCCCCAATCAGGATTGGCAAACCATTCGACAGTATCACTAAAATGCATCAGTTTATTTTGCCCCGCCATCCAGAAAATAGGAACAAGGTAGATTCTTAGTGCCAGTGCAGCCATGCCATCTAAATGTTTAAAGTGTTGTAGAAAATTTTGATAGCGTTGTAATACTGAGTTGATTAAGTACTTCATGAGAATTTCACACCGAGTAGCATTCAATTGTTATTAGTCGATTGAAGCGTTGGTTTATTACAATAATTTTTTTAGTTTTAACTGTAATAAATGGATTGGTCGCTCGTCTAATGATATGTACCCTAGTACAAAACCCAAAATTGACTCCAAAAGGAACTTCAAAATGAATAGATTAAACTCAATGACATCAGTTGCTGCATTAGTTGCACTTTCAATGGTTGGTGCAGCGACTCAAGTCTCTGCTGCTTCAACTACAACTAAAACACATGTAACCAAAACAGCAGATGCAAAGTGTGGTGAAGCAAAATGTGGTGCTGACAAAGCGAAAAAACAACATAAAACAGCAGATGCAAAGTGTGGTGAAGCAAAATGTGGTGCTGACAAAGCGAAAAAACAACATAAAACAGCAGATGCAAAGTGTGGTGAAGCAAAATGTGGTGCTGCTAAATAATCTGCCAGAGAATCATAATATCAATGAATGATGTAGATCAATCGTAATTCGCGGGTCTACATCATTCAATAAGGAATATTCCATGACTGTTTTAACAGGTGTTGGCTTAGGTTTAAGGCGCGACTTTATCGACAGCTTTTTAAACTTGGACACTTATCCAGACTTCATTGAAGTTGCACCTGAAAACTGGATGGATTTTGGTGGTCGACATGCCAAACTACTTGAACAATGTGCTGAAAAAGCACCTCTCATTTGTCATGGACTTTCTTTATCGATTGGTGGTCCGCATCCACTGAATATTGAATTTATTCAACAGATAAAAACATTTTTAAAACGCTATCAGGTCACAACTTATTCAGAGCATTTAAGCTATACCAATGACGGTGGCTATTTATATGACTTATTACCGATTCCGATGACTGAAGACGCGGTGCATTATGTGTCGGAGCGTATTCTTCGTGTTCAAGATATTCTTGGGCAAAAGTTGGTGCTTGAAAATGTTTCCACTTATTTGATGCCACATGCTGAAATGAGTGAAGCCGAGTTTGTTGCCGAAGTCATTCAAAGGTCAGATTGTGAATTGCTTTTAGATGTAAACAATGTCTATGTGAATAGCATTAATCATCAGAGCAATGCTTATGAATTTATCAAAAAAATGCCGCGAGATCGTATCCGCTATTTGCATATTGCGGGACATGAGCAAGTGAGTGATGATTTATTAATTGATACTCATGGCGCAGCGATTCGTGATCCAGTTTGGGAGCTATTACAATTTACTTATCAACAACATGGTGTAAAACCAACATTATTAGAACGTGATTTTAATATTCCGACATGGCAAGAATTACGAGCTGAACTTGCGAAAATTGAACGTATACAAAAAATATTTAATTCAGCCAGCAATGTCTAGCGCAGCATGTCTTACCAAATGATGAGGATAATAAAATGAATCTCTGCACACGACAAAAAACCAGCACCAACCAATTTTCATGGGTTTGGGGGTTAAAAAACTGACCAACTGTCGAAATACGGCTTTATCATTGTTCAACAACACCAAACGCAAGCCCTCAATCAACAAATCCAAGCCTAATGCAAATAAACTGGCCTGAGGGCGACCGTTTGACTTGGGCTTACGTTTTAATGGTCTTTGCTTATCATGATGAATACCGACATGATAAGCCCAACAAAACGCTAAAGCATTGACTGCCACTAACTTACTCACCCTATCCATCTTAGTCAAATGCGTCTCTTCAAGATTAAAACCACGACCTTTAAGACAAGCAAATAAACTCTCAATCTCCCAACGCTTGGCATAAATTGTCATCGCATCAAGGGTTTGTAGCTGATTGGTTGCTACAATCACTAAACCATGGTCTTTATCACGTTTGGCAAATACTCGGACAGCACAGCCATCGACTATCAATATCCGTCCATGTCGATAGGTTTCTTTGTGGGAGACATGACGCAATAAGTCTTTAATCTGTACCAGTTTGCCGTGATGGTTCACAACTTTGCTGTTTTTCTTAATACGGATGGCAAAGGGTATGTGATGCGCTGTTAGCCAGTTAAACCATAACTCACCAACAAATTCTCTGTCTGCCAGTATCATCTCAATATTGTCTTTACCAAACTGCTTGATAAAGCGTTCAATGAGTTCGGCTCGCTCAAGGTGGTTTGTGTTACCCCGTTTGTCTAGCATGTCCCAGTACAGTGGTATGGCAATGCCCTTATAGACCACCCCTAGCATAAATATGTTGATGTTGCTTTTCCCCCATTTCCAATTGGTTCGGTCAATGGTTAAGGTTACTTTGTCTAATCCAAATAGGTTGTAAATAAGGCTGGCTATTTGGTGTTCGTCAATTTCGGTTTCTGCTAAAAACCGTTGTATGCGTCGGTAGTTGCTTTCGATTTGTGTTGTATTGGGAAAGTGCCTTGCTATCTTTTTTAGGTTGCTACTTTGGGCGGTTATCAAACCTATTATCATTTGGCTGATGCAGTTGATTTTTGCCTTGTGTAGCTTTAGGTTTTGGGCTAATATACTTTCAAGTTTGATAAGATTTGGCATGGTTTAATTCGTCGAAAAAATTACTATTATGCCTTGTTTTATCAGACTTTTTTATTTTTTTGTCGTGTGCAGAGAAAATGAATAATAAATTCCACTCTTTTCAAGATACCCAAAACGCATTTTGTAATTGGATACGTGATCCTAAACAACCCATCCCTTCATCCTTTGAAACTGAACGTATGCGTGTTTATCGAGAGTTATTATTTAATAACGTAAGTTCTTTTGTCGATTTAGTTTATCCCGTTGCACGATCGATTTTGCCGAAACCAACATGGCAACAACTATTAGAAGAATTTTTTCAAAAATCTACGAATCAATCGCCATTTTATAATGATATTTCACTGCAATTTAGAGAATACTTAAGCGATCAACAGCATCCAGTTTTACAAAGCTATCCGTGGTTGGCTGAGCTACTTCAATATGAATGGCTAGAATTGTATTTAGATACTGTAGACATTCCAAAGAGGCAATTTACTAAGGCACCTCTATGGCAATTTAAAACCCAAGTGTGGGTTTTGGTCTATCAATATCCAGTTTATCGGTGGACACTCAATCAAACTGATTTTGAACAAGATCCTAGTGCAATTATGGTATGGCGAAATCAAGATGATCAGGTCTGTGTGGAGCCACTCTCGCCCTTATTTGCATATCTGATCGAAAAACTTAATCAAGCACCACTCGCTGAGGGTGAACTGCGTAAACTGATGAGCTCGACTTTAGTTGATCTGACTGCGCAAGAGATTGATTTACAGATCAATGCACTATCTAATTTATTGAGTCGCTTAGAACTGATATGATATATATTCCTCAAGATTGTGTTAAATAAGGCATCAATATGTATCTAGACTCAGTTGATAATGATGATTTAAATCAGCAATTGCACAATACCGAATATTTGAATGATCTTCGACAGCAAATGATCAAATTTGCATTGCTACAACTTTCATCCTTTCAACAAGCTGAAGATGTTGTACAAGAAGCATTAACGAGTGCTTTTGAACATCTGAAATCATTTTCAGGACGTGCTGCTTTTAAAACGTGGGTCTTTGCTATTTTAAAAAATAAGATAGTGGATTTAATTCGGCAAAAAAACCGCTTAATCACAATGAGTGAGTTATTTGATGATCAAGAAAATGATTTGAGTATAGATGAATTGTTTGATAAGGCTGGACATTGGCATAAATATGAAGCACCCCACGCATGGCAAAGTCCTGAAGAAATGATGGAACAACAAGATTTTTGGATCGTATTTGATGCATGTTTAAATCATTTACCAGCCAAGTATGCACAAGTCTTTATGTTGCGGGAAATGATTGAACTGAGTTCAGATGAAATCTGTGAGAAATTACAACTCACGATTTCTCATTTAAATGTGTTGATGTACAGAAGTCGAGCACGTTTACGTGAGTGTTTAGAAAATAAATGGTTGCTTCAGGAGGATTGTTCATGTTGACGTGCCGAGAAGCGACTCAATTGCTTTCAGAAAAACAAGATCGAATACTGAATTTTAAAGAGATGAGTGCTTTACAGTTTCATGTGCTGATGTGTAGTTCGTGCCGACGTTTTGGTAAACACATGAAGAGCTTAAGTTTATTATCGAAACAATATAAAAAGTTTGATGAAGAACAGAAAGATGAAAATAAGAAAGCCTCATATTTCATGAGGCTTTCTTGGCTTAATTTGAGTCAACTAAAAGGTTTATTAAAAAGCTAAATTCACTTTCAACCTTATAATGCAAATTTTAGAAATGATTGGCTTAAGTAGTTCAACCTTAGATTGCCAAAATTAGAGTTTGGTAAGATAAAAATAAGGCGAGATTTAAAAAAATCCCACCTTAAA
The DNA here is from genome assembly GCF_032248735.1 of Moraxella sp. DOX410. Lineage (NCBI taxonomy): Bacteria > Pseudomonadati > Pseudomonadota > Gammaproteobacteria > Moraxellales > Moraxellaceae > Moraxella > Moraxella sp. DOX410. The sequence continues at coordinate 5,987 of NZ_CP135142.1, forward strand.
TTGCAAATAGCCGTTAATTTTTAAGTTTTTAGGAAAAAAGGTTTTTACGTTTTTATAGTTTTTATAGTTTTTACGTTTTTAAGTGGTCGTAAATCCACTCGTATCAACAGTTCTAGTGTTTATAAACACACGTTTTACGACCTACAAACACACGTTTTACGACCCATAAACACACGTTTTACGACCTACAAACACACGTTTTACGATAATTAAAACACAATTTTATAATGTGTGTTTTTAAACATTTATATTATATAATGTGTTTTAATTTATAAGCTAAGAAAACAATTATGGGAAATTTAATTGTAAAAGACCATGCTTTTATAGAAGCTAGCTATACCTTAGATACTGTGGAACAGCGTTTAATATTTTTAGCGATTTTAGAAGCTCGCAAGTTGGGTGATGATATTGAAAGTGTATTAAACAAAACTTTAACTATCCATGCCCAATCTTATATGCAACAGTTTGACGTGGCGAAAAATACCGCTTATGAAGCTCTAAAGCGTGGGGTCAACGGATTATTTGAAGCAGAATTTAATTACACCCAGTTTGTTGAGAGTAGTCAAAAAATTGAGTTTGTCCGCAGTCGCTTTGTGCAAAAGATTAGTTACGTTGATGATTTGGGATTGGTCAAATTGGTTTTTGCCAATGACGTTGTACCATTGATTGTAGGATTGGAAAAAAAGTTCACCAAGTACGAGATAGAGCAGATTAAAGGCTTACAGAGCCGATACGCTATTCGCCTGTATGAATTGCTGATTAAATGGCGATCTGTGGGTAAAACCAATGAAATTTCATTGGATGAGTTAAGAAAGCATTTTGGGTTATTGGGTGATGAATATATGCGTATGCACCACTTCAAAGCAAGAGTTTTAGATTTGGCTATTAGTCAAATTAATGAGTACACTGATATTACTGCTGAATATGAACAGCATAAACAAGGTCGAACCATTACAGGCTTTACCTTCAAATTTAAACAAAAAGCCAAATCCAAAGCGGTGAAAGCTGACAATACAGAGCGTGATTCGCATACCTTAGATATGTTTGTGCCAATGACAGACAATCAACGCTTTGCCTTCGCTAAAAAAATATCTCAATTACATGAGGCATCGTATTTGGCACAAGGGCAAGCAGGTCGAAGTTACGATGTGTTTGCTGAACAAATTGCTGAAGCATTATTAGATAGTGAAAAGCAGAAAGTATATTTACCCTTCTTATCGAAATTAGGGTTTAAATTTTAAGATTTTTATTCGCTGTTTACAGGTTGTGGTAGAAGTAGTCCTTGATATCAAAAACAAAAATTATTTTAAGGGAATAAAGGCTTCTGACTATCACCAAATGATAAGTTATCTGACCCCTAGACGATCAGTTATATATTCTATTGGCATCCATGAAGGAATACAGAGAAGCCATAGCAGACGATAACAAGCGGTTAGAGACGTTTTACAATGAAGTAGCTAGTGGAGTACTCAATAAGGCTGAAAAGTCGCTAGAAATCGTAAATAAGAAGCATACAGGCGCATTGAATAACAGTATTCAGCTTTTAAACCAAGTTGCGGCTCAACTAAATGTAAAATTTATCCTATTTTTCGCCAGTACTTTTGTGGCTTTGGTTCTCGTATTGCTTTTGGCTATATTTTTGTATATCCCAAGCCTTGATGAAATCCAACAGCGCAGAGCAGATAAGAAAGCATTAGAAGCATATGCACTTCAAATCAAAGTTGATGATGGAGAAACACTCTTCAGAATCATGACGAAAAAACCGTGTTACTCATTTCAACCAAATAACGTGAAAGAAAAAACGTATGACTGGTGTCAGATCGACCCTAAAAAATACTAGATGATCGGTACTTTGCTTGGTTTTTCTCATTACTGATCAGATTACAGCAAGCGCAAAGTTGCCCGACTTTGAAACATGGCTAAAGCCATCTTTCAAAGCATCGAGCGATAGTCATCCAAAAATTTCGGAATGGCTATCCAACTGATGCAGTTCTAAAATATCGTCACCAACAAGCCTATAGATCAAGACTAAATCAGGCTTCACATGACAATCACGACAATTCTTAAACTCTGCACCACCCTTCAAGGGATGATCTAAATATTTTTCAGGCAAAGGATTATTTGCGACTAAACAATCTAATACTTCTGCCCATTCAGCCGTAACCAGTTCTAAATAACGTCTTTTAATATCACGTTTAAAAGAACTGGTTACGATAATCTTACGTTTAGCCATGTGCTTCTTCCGACATAGCTTTAATCGCTTCTTCTACCGTTTCGTACTCGGTGTACTCGCCATTTTCAATCTCTTTTAAAGATTGAAGTAACTTGGCTGCTGCTTTAGGCGTTAAAGCAGTTTCTCGCGCATAGTCAAAAGATAAAGGGATCGCCTTAGTTTTAACGATTTGATTCAAGAACAGTTTGAATGCTTGGGGCATAGTCAAACCGTAGTCTTCCAAAATAGGCGTGACTTGTTCTTTTAACTCTGCTTCTAAGCGCATATTGAAATTGACTGCGGGCATGATTTCCTCACTCAAAAACCATTAAAGTAAAGATAATATAAGGCATATTCTTTACTTTTTCATTACTTTTGATGTAATAAATGGTTTCTAGCAACTGAAATTCGTATAAGCGCCATTATGTTAAATGATCCATCATATTAGGATATTTTATCCATCTATAGTTATTAACCTTAAACTCTCTAACATGAGTAAAATCAGACCAAATTAATTTACTGCCTTTCGTCCACTTTAAAGATTGAATACGAAGATTTACTTTTAATTTTTCTTGTTCTGTTGCAGGTCTTAAATCCCCAAGCTCACCATAGAGTCTTACACCAGGATGAGAGTTAAATTGCCCTTTAATGAATGACGATAACCAAAAAACTTTGCTTGAGTTCACAGCACAGATACAAACATTTTTATTTTGTTTTAGATTTTCTGCTAATTGATGAGAAAATGAATCAAACAGAAAACCTGTTCCATCATCATTCAAGAAAACTGTTCCTATTGGAGTAATGTTAGGTATTCCCTCGATAGATACGCTAGCAATATTTACATGCATATTTGCTTTTTGCGCTTTAATAAAAACATCTTTAATTATTTTCCAGTTATTCAAATCAATTTTCATTTTTATAAGTCCTTATTCCAATTCCATTTATTTGTAACTTACATCTGTTTTTAGTTCATTGACTAGAAGAACTAATTTTATATTTTTATAGATATTACCCCACTCTCAACACTTTTAGAGGGGGTTGAAACAAAAAAGGCATGAACTTAAACTTTAATCAATGACCAAAAAGATTAGAGAATAAGCCATGCCCATCGACGAATTTATCATTAAAATCTATCTAATGGTAGATGACTACTACAAAAAGATTGTAACAAATCGGCTAAGACAAGGCGGATATGCACCAAAGCTAACCGACAGTGAAATTATCACCATGGAGATAGTGGGTGAGTTTTTACAGATGGACACCGATTCACAAATCCATCAGTATTTTAAACAACACTGGCAAACATGGTTTCCCAATCTAGGCTCATAGGGGTCAGCACAGAAAACGGAAATTATAGGGCGGTAAGTACATTTGTTTACTTCTATGCAGTTGTTATTTAAGAACTTCGTTAAAAATCTTTCAATTAAATTCCATGTTGCCAATCTCTAGAAGACAGCCAAAGCATAAAAATATAAATCTCTGATTTTAATAAATCAATTAGTCGACAAAATTCCTTAGCGTGCTATTTTCTCCGAATTCTGTGCTGCCCCCAATTAGCAATATTTAGAAAGGTCTAGGATAGCTATTTCTTGGCACGGGTTGAGATTTTGGAGCAACTGATAGATCGCTATCCGCCAAAGGCTCAATTTCACTTAATTCTCGCCTAGTCGTTACCATCTCACTATAAGCTTCTTTGAAATCAGGATTATTCATCTGGTTCATCGTATAATTGTCAGGCTTACTATCAAGCCCACGCTGTTTCCAGTTCCGCATATCTACCACAGGCTCAAAGCCATGTTCTAGCAAGTGACGATTTACTAACTCACCCCAACGCTCACGCTGGGCTTTTAGCATTGCTCTACGCTCGGCAGGGGGTAATCCTGTATTGTCTTTCTTTGCTCCACCCTTGACTGGGTTCTTGGCGTTATAACGCTTAAATAAGCGATCAAAAGGGCGAGCAATACCATCATTCAATCGCTCACTAAACATTAAATGCGCATGAGGTTGTTCGCCACCATCTAAAGCAGGTTTGTTATGCACCACCACTTGATAAGGATATTTTGTCCCTATCTCTCGTTCTATCCACTCCCCCAATAATACCAATCTTTGCTCCTGACTTAGCTCTCGAGGTAATGCCAAGATATGCTCACGGTATGTTGATCCATTCTTACGCTCATGTAGATCAGCCATTTCCCAAAATAAAGCTGGGTTATCCTTTACCCAATCAGGCATATTGCCGTAGCTATGTGCAACAACTTGGTCGCTATCTTTGGCAAATTTATCTAATTTAGCAATGTATTGGCAGTGAGGTAATGCTTTACCTTTTCGCCCAACTCGTACACTCATCATCCCAATCGCCATAATTAAGCCTATATTCGTTTGCTTTTTAAGCCCAATACATCAACCAATGCCACAGGATCGGGTTGGTGTATTGGGTGAGGGAGGGGATTGCAAAGGGGTAGGAACTGACCCCTTGCCACGTTTGTTTTAGTTCTGCCCTAGTAGAAATAAAACGTCTAAACGTGCTTTTTGTACTATCGTACAAAAAGGTGTAGGATGATGCAACATACCAAAATGATTCGCCTATGTGCATACCTAATTTCTTAGCAAGTCCTTAAGTATCTTAGAGATATGTGTATACCGCTTTTTGCCCTTGGCTTATGAGCTGATTGCTGTTAGGATGCTATATGTGTATACCTATTATTAAGGGAAACATTAAGAATGGATAATAAAAATTCAGCAAACAAAGACCCACTAAAATTTTTAACGGTTAGTCGAGCAGAGCGTAATAGAATGTTCAACATGCAACACCAAAATGCGTTTCGCTCATTTAAGTCGCAATCGGTAGTAAACGTATTAAAGAGCATTGATATTGGAGCGGATTTGTCGATGTTGAGCATTCTGCCTTCACATTATGAGCCTTTGGAGGGTGAGATAGAGGATGAGTTTGCCGAAAGTGAAATTCATTCGTCTTTGGATAATTCACTGTCTAGGCTAAAGGGTGAGTTGAATTCGTACAGAGCAGGTAAGATAGCTCGTGAGCTATTGGGGGTAAATTTAGATAAATCTAAGTTGTTAGG